>NZ_CAUZLM010000005.1:0-211502 GCF_963580165.1 Fructobacillus evanidus | reverse complement strand
TGGCATAGAGGAACCACCTGTACCCATCTCGAACACAGAAGTTAAGCTCTATAGCGCCGAAAGTAGTTGCCGGAACGCTGGCTGCGAGGATAGGACGACGCGATGCCGATATATATAAAAAAGAAGGGGACTTCTTTTTTTATTTTGGACGATTAGCTCAGCTGGGAGAGCACCTGCCTTACAAGCAGGGGGTCACAGGTTCGATCCCTGTATCGTCCATTGGCGAAGGCCAAGATATGCACGCCGCGTCGGGCAATCCAGCCGACTTAGCTCAGCTGGTAGAGCACCGCTCTTGTAAAGCGGGGGTCGAAGGTTCGAATCCTTTAGTCGGCATGATTATGCGAACGTAGTTCAGAGGTAGAACATCACCTTGCCATGGTGGGGGTCGCGGGTTCGAATCCCGTCGTTCGCTTGGATGCCGGCGTGGCGGAATAGGCAGACGCACAGGACTTAAAATCCTGCGATGGAAACATCGTACCGGTTCGATCCCGGTCGCCGGCATAATGCACCTATAGCGCAATTGGATAGAGTGTCTGACTACGAATCAGAAGGTTGCAGGTTCGACTCCTGCTAGGTGCATAAGGCCCCAAAAGGTCTAGGGCAAAAAAGTCCAAAAAGAAAGCGGGACGTAGCTCAGCTTGGTAGAGCACCTGGTTTGGGACCAGGGGGTCGCAGGTTCGAATCCTGTCGTCCCGATCGCTGTGAGTACTACAGCAAAGTATCGCGGTGTAGCTCAGCTGGCTAGAGCGTTCGGTTCATACCCGAGAGGTCGAGGGTTCGATTCCCCCTGCCGCGATGACTCGAGCTGGGACCATTAGCTCAGCTGGTTAGAGCAGACGGCTCATAACCGTCCGGTCGTTGGTTCGAGTCCAACATGGTCCATGGAAGTGGATTAAAAGAACATGGAGAATTACCCAAGTCTGGCTGAAGGGAACGGTCTTGAAAACCGTCAGGTCGGGAAACCGGCGCGGGGGTTCGAATCCCCCATTCTCCTTACGGGTATTGCCCAAAAATAATATTATCGCGGGATGGAGCAGTTCGGTAGCTCGTCGGGCCCATAACCCGAAGGTCGTAGGTTCAAATCCTACTCCCGCAATTGGTCGCATGGTCTAGCTGGTTAGGACGCCTGCCTGTCACGCAGGAGATCACGGGTTCGAACCCCGTTGTGACCGTTTTCTGAAAAAGAAAAGTTGGCTCTGTAGCTCAGTTGGTAGAGCAATGCATTGAAGCTGCATGTGTCGGCGGTTCGATTCCGTCCAGCGCCATTGGGGGAACCCAGAAAAGATGCGAATGTAGTTCAATGGTAGAATTCCAGCCTTCCAAGCTGGCTATGCGGGTTCGATTCCCGTCATTCGCTTAGGCAAGAAGCCGAAGAGATGGGCCATTAGCTCAGTTGGTTAGAGCGCTGTGTTGATAACGCAGAGGTCCCAGGTTCGAGTCCTGGATGGCCCATGACAAAGGAGACTACGGTCTTCTTTTTTGTGCAATGGTGTGTTTGATGGGCCGTCCGTAGTTAGGTTCTTTGAAGTGGTATCAAGCTGTGCGCAGTTAGTTCTTTTAGATTATTTGCGAAGTTGTGTGCAGTTAGTTCTTTTATATTATTTGTGAAGTTGTGTGCAGTTTGTTTCTTTGATAAGTTTACTAAATTGTATACAGCTTGACCTTTTGACTCGTTTGCTAATTCGTGTACAGATACGTTTTTGCTTATGTAGTGATTGAGTGCTACCTCGTCTTGCCTTTTTTGATTAAAATAGCTATACTAAAACTAAGCAAATATCTGTTATAAGTAGACAAACATAGAGAGACCCTGGTTGGTGAAAAGGGTTAGGTCGAAACTCCGACAGATTTACGTTAGCGAGTAATGTCGCTCGGTTTACCACCGTTATCTGGCCTTAATTGAGTGCTGCATGCTTTGCAGAACTAGGGTGGTACCACGGATTGCGCTTTTTTCGTCCCTTGACTAGGAATAGTTGGATGAAAAGGCGCTTTTTATTATCCAAAAAAGGAGAAAAACCATGTTAAATTTGAAGTACTTACGAAAGAATCAAGAAGTTGCAGCACAAAAGCTTGCAGATCGTGGTGTGCAAGATGGCGTCTTAGCTGATTTGTTAGCTGCAGACCAGAAGCGGCGTGATGTGATTGCCAAGGTGGAAGAACTTAAGGCTAAGCGTAACGAAGCATCTGATAAAATTGCCTTTGCTAAGCGTCAAAAAGAAGATGCTTCAGCTGCCATTCAGGAAATGCAAGCCGTTGCCAAGGAAATCAAGGACCTCGACCAAGAGTTAGAGGGCTTAGACCAAACGGTTAAGGACCAGGCTGCACACTTGCCAAACATTGCCGAGGATGATGTCCCAGTTGGCCCTGATGAAGAAGCCAATGTTGAAATCAGAACTTGGGAACCTGCCGACTATCAAGGCCGTCCACTGGTTAAGACGGAGGCCCCAGCATGGCTGAAGCCTCACTATGAAATCGGTGAGGATTTGGGTATTTTGGATTTCGAACGTGGAGCCAAGGTTTCTGGTGCACGGTTCCTGTATTATGTTGGTGATGGTGCACGTTTGGAACGGGCTTTGTATAACTTCATGTTAGACCAACACCGTGCAGAAGGTTACACCGAAATGATTACGCCAATCGTGGTGAACGATTCGGCGATGTTTGGGACCGGCCAATACCCTAAGTTCCAAGACGATGCTTACCGAGTGGAAGGCTTGAATCAAACCTATATCCCAACGGCCGAAGTATCTTTGACGAACTACTACTCGGGAGAGACAATTCCTGCAGAGGACTTGCCAATTTCTATCACGGCTTTGTCACCATCTTTCCGAAAGGAAGCTGGTGCTGCGGGTCGCGATACGCGTGGGTTGATTCGTTTGCACCAATTTAATAAGGTGGAAATGGTGAAGTTTGCCAAGCCTGACCAATCGGATCAGGAATTGGAAACGATGACAAACAATGCCGAAAATATCTTGCAAAAATTAGGTTTGCCATATCACGTGATTACGTTGTCAACAGGGGACATGGGCTTCTCAGCTGCTAAGACGCATGACTTGGAAGTTTGGTTGCCAGCCCAGGGCATGTATCGTGAAATTTCGTCGGTATCAAATACTCGTGACTTCCAGGCCCGTCGGATGCACATTACTTACCGGAATGAAGATGGTAAGTTGGAATTGGTTCACACTTTGAACGGTTCCGGTTTGGCCGTTGGTCGAACAGTGGCTGCCATTTTGGAAAACTACCAAAATGAAGATGGAACAGTAACGGTTCCAGAAGTTTTGCGTCCATATTTGGGTGGCCAAGAAACATTGCAGGCAACGCCACATCATTAAAAACAACCAAGCTGATGGCTGATTTCAGACTGCCAAGTCTGTTATTTCCACGGCTTTTTTGCTATACTAGGCTGTAGTATTCTTAAATTTTAATGAACATTTTGTGATGAAGGGAGTGTGTCCGTTTTTTAACGGTCACCGATATAAGCATGGTTAATCCAGTCCGTAAACTTTACGACAATTCGAAGCGTCAATTAAAAAAGATTGAAAAGGTTGCTGACCAGGTAGAGTCATACGCAGACACGGTTGCTGCCCTGTCTGATGAAGCCTTGCAAAAGAAGACGCAAGACTTTCAAATTCAAATTCAAGCAGCTTTAGCTGGCAAGACAACTGCAGCTGAAAAGCAAAAGGCAACGGCCAAAGAGCTGGATGCCCTTTTGCCTGAAGCCTTCGCGGTGGCAAGAGAAGCTGCTAAGCGTGTTTTGGGTCTTTATCCATACCGAGTACAAATCATGGGTGCCATCGTTTTGCATGGTGGAAACCTAGCCGAAATGAAGACCGGTGAAGGAAAGACATTGACGGCCACAATGGCAGTTTATTTGAACGCATTGGCCGGCCAAGGTGTCCACGTTGTGACGGTGAACGATTACCTTTCAAAGCGTGATGCGGAACAAATGGGCCAACTTTACAACTGGTTGGGCTTGACTGTTGGTGTGAACGTTGGTGATGCTGCTCCTGATGAAAAGCGGGCTGCATACGATGCTGATATCACTTATTCAACAAACTTCAATATTGGTTTTGACTACCTTCGTGACAACATGGTTACTCGGGCAGAAGACCGAGTGATGCAACGTGGTTTGAACTACGCATTGATTGATGAAGCGGATTCAATTTTGATTGATACGGCTCGAACACCATTGATCATTTCTGGTCCTGGTTCAGGGGTTTCACCTTTGTACCAACAGGTTGACCGCTTTGTTAAGACCTTAACTCGCGACGAAGACTATAAGGTCGATGAAGAAAGCAAGAATACTTCACTCACGAGTGAAGGAATCAAGAATGCTGAAGTCTTCTTTAACTTGGATAACTTGTACGATGCGCAAAACACAGCTTTGACCCACCACGTGGATCAGGCTTTGCGCGCCAACTTTAACTACTTGAATGATAAGGACTATGTTGTTCAAGACGGTGAAGTCAAGTTGATTGATCAATCAACGGGGCGTATTTCAGAAGGAACTCGTTTGTCTGATGGTTTGCACCAGGCCATCGAAGCCAAAGAAGGCGTCGAGGTTCGTGAAGAAAATAAGTCAATGGCCCAAATTACCTACCAGAACCTCTTCCGGATGTACAAGAAGTTGTCTGGTATGACTGGAACGGCCAAGACGGAAGAAGAAGAATTACGCGAAATCTATAACATGGAAGTCGTTGAAATTCCAACGAACCGGCCAATCCAACGTGAGGACTTGCCTGATTTGCTCTACCCATCTTTGAAGACAAAGTTTAATGCGGTTATCAATAAGGTAGCGGAATTGCACAAGAAGGGCCAACCCGTCTTGTTGGGAACAGGTTCAGTTGAATCTTCTGAATTAGTGGCAAAGTTGTTGACGGCGCACAAGATTCCACATAACGTCTTGAATGCCAAGAACAACGAAAAGGAAGCCGAAATTATTGCCAATGCTGGTCAACGGGGCGCCGTTACGGTGGCAACAAACATGGCCGGTCGTGGAACCGATATTAAATTAGGCCCTGGTATCGACGATTTGGGTGGTTTGGCCGTGATTGCCACGGAACGTCACGAATCTCGTCGAATTGATAACCAGTTGCGTGGTCGTGCCGGTCGTCAAGGAGACCACGGTTCTTCACAATTCTTCTTGTCATTGCAAGATGATTTGATGATTCGTTTCGGTGCCGAACGAGTTCGGACAATGCTGCAACGGATGAACATGGATGACGAAGACACGGTGATTACTCATCGCTGGATTACGCGTTCGGTTGAATCCGCTCAAAAGCGAGTTGAAGGAAACAACTACGATACTCGTAAGAACGTTTTGCAGTATGATGATGTCGTTCGTGAGCAGCGTGAGCTGATTTATCGTGAACGTGACCAAGTTTTGGATGAAAAGAAGAGCTTGGATGACGTTTTGTTGCCAATGGTTAAGCGGACAATCAACCGTGTGGTTGATGCCCAAACGCCTGGCAAGGACCAAAAGGAATGGGATTTGGATGCCCTTTCTGCCTTTGTGGAAACGTCATTAACATCCAAGGACCTTGGTGCTGTTCGTTTGCAAAACTTGAACCGCCAAGAAATCAAGGATCGCTTGTATCAGTTGGCCCTTGATAACCTGGCCGAAAAGAAGCAAGATTTGCAGGAAGAGGAGCAATTATTGGCTTTTGAGCGCATTGTTATCTTGCGAACAGTTGACCAACACTGGACGGACCATATTGATGCCTTGGATCGTTTGCGCCAAGGAGTCGGCTTGCGTGGTTATGGCCAGTTAAATCCATTGGTGGAGTACCAAAACGAAGCCTTTGCAAACTTTAATCGAATGATTGCTGATATCGAATACGATGCTACCCGGACCTTTATGAAGGCCGAGATTCGTACGAACTTAACAGCGTAAACAAAAAGCGAACGCTCAGTTCGCTTTTCTTATGTGGGAGGACCCGCCATGGAAACAGTGGCAGCCAAACAGGCGCTAACAGCCATCCAAGAGGATATCGAACGTTTTGCCAAAACGTTGGACTTGGATGCGCTAACAGAAGAGATTGCTGATTTTGAATACCAAATGACAGAACCGGGTTTTTGGGACGACCAAGAAAAGGCTCAGGGTATCATTGAGCAAAGCAATGTATTGAAAAATCGGCGTGATTCTTTCTTGAACTTATCCGAACAGGCTGATGAAATTGAGGTCTTAATCGAGATGGTGGAAGAAGACCCCGAGGATGAAGACAGCCAAGAAGAATTAACCAACTTGGTTGAAAAGACGCAAAAAGATGTTGAGGCCTATAACCTGGAGCAATTGTTGACGGGTGAGTACGATGCCAACAATGCCATTTTGGAAATTCATCCTGGTTCTGGTGGAACCGAGTCAACCGACTGGGGCGCCAACTTGTACCGGATGTATACCCGTTGGGCTTCAGCACATGACTTTAAAGTTGATGTTTTGGATTATCATGCTGGTGATGAAGCCGGGATTGATTCGGCAACCTTGAAGATTACCGGTCACAATGCCTACGGCTTTTTACGGTCTGAAAAGGGTGTTCACCGCTTTGTCCGGATTTCACCATTTGATTCTGCTGGCCGGCGGCACACATCTTTCGTTTCCGTTGATGTAATGCCAGAGTTGGATGACAGTATTGAAGTCGAAGTTCGCGATGATGACATTAAGATGGATGTCTTCCGTTCCGGTGGAGCGGGAGGACAGAACGTTAACAAGGTTTCAACGGGTGTTCGCTTGACCCACGAACCAACGGGAATTGTTGTTTCCTCGACCGTCGAACGAACACAATATGGTAATCGTGATTACGCCATGCGCCTCTTGAAGGGAAAGCTCTACCAGTTAGAGTTGGAGAAGAAGGAAGCGGAACGGGCGGCCTTGTCCGGGGAAAAGATGGAAAACGGCTGGGGATCTCAGATTCGTTCTTACGTTATGCACCCTTACCAGATGGTCAAAGACCACCGGACCAATTACGAAAGTAACCAACCACAAGAAGTTTTGGATGGCGACTTAGATCCATTGATTAATGCTTATCTTCAATGGCAGCTAAGTCTTAAGAATCCAGATTAAAACACAGAAAAGAAAACCAGGAATTTCCTTGGTTTTCTTTTTCTTATTTCAGAATTATTTCCGAAAAAATAAACTTGCGTTATAATATGTACCAATATCGGATTCGACATTCCCCGTTATGATATAAGGAGGGAAAATGGAAAACAAGTATACTAGTTCTGCAGAAAACGTCTTGTCATTGGCACAAGACCAAGCAAAGTATTTTCAACACCGTGCCGTTGGGACGGAACACCTACTCCTAGCCTTGTCTTTGGAGCAAGCGGGCGTGGCGGCCAAAGTTTTGGCTGAATTTAACGTCAATAGTGACAAAATCAAAGAGGAAATTGAACGGTTTACGGGCTATGGGATGGACCAGGATGCGAACCAGGAATCCTACCTACCATACTCACCTAAGGCCGCTTCGATTTTGAAGTGGGCAGCCGATCAAGCGGACTTGATGGGACAGGCTGAAGTAGGAACGGAGCATTTACTCTTATCACTGCTCCAGGATGCAAGCATCCTGTCATCCCGGATTTTGATTGGCTTAGACGTCAATTTGAAAGACATGAATAAGGCGATTTTACGTCGCTTGGGCGTGACTGATTTACGCAAACAGGCAAAACAGCAGAAAGCCAAGGAGCTGGGTACGCCAACTTTGGATAAATTAGCGCGGGACATGACCGAAGTCGCCAAAGCTGGTAACTTGGATCCCGTCATCGGTCGTGATACTGAAGTTCGGCGTGTCGTCCAAATTTTGTCCCGGCGGACAAAGAATAACCCCGTCTTAGTTGGTGAACCAGGTGTTGGAAAGACCGCCATTGCCGAAGGATTGGCACAACGAATTGTGGCTGGTTTGGTGCCAGATTCATTGAAGAAAAAGCGCTTGATGGCCTTGGATATGGGATCATTAGTCGCGGGTACCAAGTACCGTGGTGAATTTGAAAGCCGACTTAAGCAAGTCATCGAGGAAATTGAAGCGGATGGACACGTGATTCTCTTTGTTGATGAATTGCATACTCTCGTTGGTGCCGGTGGCGCGGAGGGTGCCATTGATGCGGCTAATATCTTAAAGCCCGCTCTTGCTCGTGGGGACTTGCAGATGTTAGGTGCAACGACCTTTGATGAATACCAGCAATACATCGAGTCTGATGCTGCTTTGGAACGCCGTTTTGCTCAGGTAACGATTAATGAGCCATCAACGGCCGAAGCAATTACCATCTTGAATGGTATTAAGAAGAAGTTTGAGAACTTCCACCAGGTTGATATTGACCAGGCAGCTGTTGAGGCAGCCGTTAATCTGTCATCACGGTATATTACCGGCCGGTTCTTGCCCGATAAGGCGATTGATTTGATGGATGAAGCGGCGGCCAAGGTGCGGATTGACGATGTCGATCGGGCAACGCCACTTCACAAGGACCGGGTTGAATTGGTCAAGATTCAAAAGGCCAAGGATGAGGCCATTGCCGCAATGGACTTTGAAAAGGCCGCTGATTTGCGCTTGAAAGAAATGGGCTTGCGAAAGAAGATTGATCGGGCCTTGCTTCGTAAGGAAAAGAAGCAGGAAAAGGATCAAAGCTTTGGTTTGAAGGTGACGCCGGCCAACATTGCTCAAGTCATTTCTCAGCAAACCGGGGTACCGTTGACTCAAGTTGAAAAATCAGAATCTGATCATTTGGTGAACTTGGAAAAGGAATTGGGTAAGCGCGTTATTGGGCAGAAAAAAGCTGTTTCGGCAGTTTCTCGTGCCATCCGTCGTTCACGGTCAGGCTTGTCTGACCCGAACCGGCCAATTGGAACTTTCCTATTTTTGGGACCAACTGGTGTTGGTAAAACCGAGTTAGCGAAGGCTTTGTCCGAAATCATGTTTGGTTCAGAAGACAATATGATTCGGGTTGATATGTCCGAATACCAAGAGCAGTATTCTGCTTCACGACTAATTGGATCGGCGCCAGGCTATGTTGGTTATGACCAAGGTGGCCAATTGACTGAACAGGTCCGTAACCACCCTTATTCTATTATTCTTTTGGATGAGGTGGAAAAGGCCCATCCTGACATCTTTAATTTGATGTTGCAGGTCTTTGATGATGGCTTTTTGACGGATGCCAAGGGCCGGAAAGTCAACTTTCGTAATACTGTGATTATTATGACCTCCAACTTGGGCGCAACTCGGTTGCGGGATGAGAAGATGCTTGGCTTTGGCTCAACTGATTTGAAAAATGATGACCAGGCTGTGGCACGCAAGATTCGTGAAACGGTCAAGGAAACCTTCCGGCCAGAGTTTATCAACCGGATTGATGAAGTCTTGGTCTTTGATGCATTGACCAAGGATGAGGTTCGCCAAATTGTGCGCCTGATGACCAAGTCATTGCTTCGTCGGGTAGCCGAGCAGGGCATCAAGGTCAAGATGACGATGGCTGCGATTGATGCCATCGCTGATGCGGGTTATGACCGCGAATACGGGGCTCGGCCAGTTCGTCGGGTAATTCAGACCGAGGTCGAAGATAAGCTCTCAGAGGCGCTTCTAGACGGTGAAATTACCACGGAAGATGTTGTCACAATTGGTGCGCAACATGGTCAAATTAAGCTAAAGATTAAGAAATGCGAAACGCCTGAAAAAAAGGGCGAACTCGTTAAGGAATAGCACAAAAAATGGCCATCGGAGTGGTAAAAATCTGGTGGTCAGCGTGCAAAGAGCTAGGGAAACCTAGCTTTTTTTGTGCCTACAAATGTTGACTTGGTGTTTGCTTTTAGGAGAGAAAAGAGTTGAACAAATTGGCCAAAACAAAACCGACAAACAAGAAGGGGATGAAGGGCAGGCGCCTCTGCTGATTTTCTTTATGAAGTGCTAAATAAATCAGTGTGCTGGTACTGGAAAAGAGCAAGAAAAGGGGAAAGGCCTGCTCGGTGAGAGAGAAGAAACCAATTGCTAAAACTGGTATGTCACCCGAACCGAGAAAACCACGGTATGTTAGCCATAGGACTAAAATAATTAGGGCAGTCAACAGCCAACCGTTATAGGGGTGATGAACGAACAGGATTAAGATGGCGACCCACAACCAAGCTAACCATGCTGAGCAGGTCATGGTGGCCCAATCTTCTTTGGCTAGGTAAAGTAAAAGGTAGGCAGAGCAAAGAGCCCACAGGCTACTCTGGCGAAAGAGAACTGTGAGGAAAAGCGGCAGAATTCCTTCAAGGATAACCAGTAACCGCCAGTTGGCAAAAGGTTGTTTGCAGTAACGGCAGCGTCCCTTTAAAAACCAAGCCGAGAAAACGGGGATGAGGTCATACCAAAACAGAATGTGGTGACAACTGAAACAGTATGAGCGCTTTGTCCACAGAAAAAGATTTTGACTGGACCGGTCGGCCAGGCAAAAAATCAGGGAGACGATGATTAAGTTGGTTAAATATAGTAAAATGTTAGTCATAGGGGGTTAGACGAAAGTTGACCCTAAAAATTAAAATCGGCCCTTAAAAAACTGGCAAAAAGCCCTTGACATTAGCTCTAAACCTGCTATTATATTCAACGTGCTTTTAAGTCATTAGTCCTTTTGCGCGGGTAAAACCGGCAAAAGGCCTGTGTAAAGGCAAGTCGAAGCAGGACTTCCAGGAGCATTTTTGTTTATGAACAAAAATGATACGCCTGGAACTGTGAAAAAACAAGAATGAAGGAGTATAGTAGGATGCCTACAATTAACCAATTGGTTCGTAAGTCACGTAAGTCTCAAGCGACTAAGTCAAAGTCACCAGCCTTGAACTTCGGCTACAACTCAATGAAGAAGAAGGCAACAAACAATGTTGCCCCACAAAAGCGTGGAGTTGCGACTCGTGTCGGAACTTTGACACCAAAGAAGCCTAACTCAGCTTTGCGTAAGTACGCTCGTGTACGTTTGTCAAACTTGTACGAAGTTACTGCTTACATCCCAGGTATTGGTCACAACTTGCAAGAACACTCGGTTGTTTTGATCCGTGGTGGTCGTGTTAAGGATTTGCCTGGTGTGCGTTATCACGTTATTCGTGGAGCCTTGGATACTGCCGGTGTTGACGGCCGTATGACTTCACGTTCAAAGTATGGAACGAAAGCTCCTAAGAAGTAAGGAAAGGACAACTCATGCCACGTAAAGGTTATACGAAGCGTCAGGAAGTTTTGCCTGACCCAATTTACAATTCAAAGTTAGTTTCACGTTTGATCAACAAGTTGATGGTTGATGGAAAGCGTGGAACTGCTTCAACTATCTTGTATGCAGCTTTTGACCGCATCAAGGAAACTACTGGTAACGAACCATTGGAAGTTTTCGAACAAGCAATGGAAAACATCATGCCAGTTTTGGAAGTTAAGGCCCGCCGTGTTGGTGGATCTAACTACCAGGTGCCAATCGAAGTTCGTCCAGACCGTCGGACTACTTTGGGCTTGCGTTGGTTGGTAAATTACGCTCGTTTGCGTAACGAACACACAATGGAAGAACGTTTGGCTAAGGAAATTATTGACGCAGCCAACGAAAACGGTGCTTCTGTTAAGAAGCGTGAAGACACACACAAGATGGCTGAAGCCAACCGTGCCTTCGCACACTACCGTTGGTAGGATTTTCGTAAAAGTGGATTTTGGTTCACTTTTACGGGCCTACTAATAGGCTCATAATTTTTAAAAAAGCGAACAAATATTGCTCGCTTTTTGTTGCAACTAGGATAAAAAATTAGGAGATCATCATGGCAAAGCGTGAATACCCGCTTGATCACACTCGTAATATCGGTATCATGGCCCACATCGATGCCGGTAAGACGACGACGACAGAACGAATCTTGTACTATACAGGTAAGATTCACAAAATTGGTGAAACACACGATGGTGCTTCACAAATGGATTTCATGGAACAGGAAAAGGAACGTGGAATCACGATCCAATCAGCCGCTACTACTGCTGTTTGGCGTGGATTCTTCGACCAATATGAAAAGAACCCGTTCCGTGTTAACATCATCGATACTCCAGGTCACGTGGACTTCACAATCGAAGTTGAACGTGCCTTGCGTGTCTTGGATGGTGCCGTAGCCGTGTTGGATGGTGCTGCTGGTGTTGAACCACAGACTGAAACTGTTTGGCACCAAGCAACGACTTATAACGTTCCCCGGATTGTTTTCGTTAACAAGATGGACAAGTTGGGTGCTGATTTTGAAATGTCAGTTAACTCAATGCACGAACGTTTGCAAGTTAACGCTGAAGCTATTCAATGGCCAATTGGTGCAGAAGATGACTTCGAAGCCGTTATTGACTTGATTGAAGAAAAGGCTTACTACCCAACCGATGACTTGGGTTCAACTTGGGAACCACGCGAAATCCCAGCTGACTACCAAGACATCGTTTCAACAAAGCGCGAAACTTTGGTTGAAGCCGTTGCTGATGTTGACGAAGAATTGATGGAAAAGTACCTTGAAGGTGAAGAAATTTCTATCGATGAATTGAAGGCTGCTATTCGTCGTGCCACATTGAATTTGGAATTCTATCCTGTTTTGGCTGGTTCAGCCTACAAGGATAAGGGTGTTCAAATGATGTTGGATGCCGTTGTTGATTACTTGCCAGGTCCTCTAGAAGTTCGTCCTTATGTCGCAACTGACCCTAAGACTGATGAAGAAGTTGACTTGGTTGCCGATGACTCAAAGCCATTTGCTGCCTTGGCCTTCAAGATCATGACGGATCCATTCGTTGGTCGTTTGACATTTATGCGTGTTTATACTGGTACTTTGCAAGCCGGTTCATACGTACAAAATACTTCTTCAGATACTCGTGAACGTGTTGGTCGTTTGCTCCAAATGCACGCTACTTCACGTACTGAAATCGAAGAAGTCTTCTCAGGTGATATCGCTGCTGCGATCGGTTTGAAGAACACGACTACTGGTGATTCTTTGACTGCTGTTGATCACCCATTGGTTTTGGAATCAATGGAATTCCCAGAACCAGTTATCGAATTGGCCATCGAACCAAAGACAAAGGCCGACCAAGACAAGTTGGCTACTGCTTTGCAGAAGTTGGCTGAAGAAGATCCTTCATTCCGTGCCACAACCAACCAGGAAACTGGTGATACTTTGATCGCCGGAATGGGTGAATTGCAGTTGGACATCATGGTTGATCGTATGAAGCGTGAATTTAACGTTGAAGCCACTGTTGGTGCTCCTCAAGTTGCTTACCGTGAAGCCTTCACGAAGGACGTTAAGGCGCGTGGATTCTTCAAGCGTCAGTCTGGTGGTAAGGGACAATATGGTGATGTTTGGATTGAATTCTCACCAAACGAAGAAGGTGCTGGCTTCGAATTCGAAGACGCCATCGTCGGTGGTGTTGTTCCTCGTGAATACATCCCTTCAGTTGAAGCAGGTTTGAAGGATGCTTTGAACGCTGGTCCTTTGGCAGGCTTCCCATTGGTTGACTTGAAGGCCAAGTTGTACGATGGTTCTTACCACGATGTCGATTCTTCTGAAGCTGCCTTTAAGATTGCCGCTTCATTGGCTTTGAAGGAAGCTTCAAAGACTGCCGGTGCCGTTATTTTGGAACCAATCATGGCTGTTGACATCGTTGTTCCTGAAGAAAACCTTGGTGATGTGATGGGACACGTTTCTGCACGTCGTGGTTTGATTGAAGGACAAGAAAACCGTGGACCTGTTTTGGCTGTTAAGGCACAAGTGCCTTTGTCAGAAATGTTTGGTTATGCAACGACTTTGCGTTCAGCAACGCAAGGACGTGGTACTTTCCAGATGGTCTTCGACCACTATCAAGCCGTTCCTAAGAACGTTCAAGAAGAAATTATCAAAGCACAAGGTAAGGAAGCTTAATTGCTTCTTTCACTCATTGTCTGAAAACCAGGTTGCTGCGGCAGCCTGGTTTTTTGTTTCCGAAAAAATTTTAAAGTTTTGTCTGTTGTCTCATTTGTTGTAAGATGGTGACAATAATGATTGGAGAAGTAACATGGTTGAAAAGATGCCAATTCTTGAATTTTCCAAGGTCGCCTTATCTTTTGGTGACACGGAAGTATTAAAGGAAATTGACCTGGTCTTAGAATCAGGGAAATTTTATACACTATTGGGCCCATCCGGTTCCGGAAAGTCGACGATTTTGAAACTGATTTCTGGTCAGTTACAGGCCGATGCGGGCAAAATCTTTTTTGAGGGACAGGTCATCAATGATGTACCGGCTGAAAAACGACGGGTAAACACAGTTTTTCAGAATTATTCCCTTTTTCCAAATATGAATGTCTTTGACAATGTGGCCTTTGGTCCGCGTTTAAAGAAGATGGCCGAAAAGGACATTCAAGACAAGGTCAAGGAAATGTTGGGCTTGGTCAAGCTGTCAGGCTTTGAACGCCGAGAAATCAGTGAGCTTTCAGGTGGGCAACAGCAGCGGGTGGCCATCGCCCGCGCTTTGGCCAACGACCCGGAGGTTCTCCTCTTGGATGAACCATTGTCAGCCTTGGATTATAAGTTGCGCAAGGAATTGCAGCAAGAATTGCGTAATATCCAGAAGCGCCTGGGGATTACCTTCGTCTTTGTGACCCACGATCAAGAAGAGGCCCTAGCGATGTCGGATTGGATTTTCGTCATGCATGATGGTTTGATTCAGCAGAATGGAACTCCAGAAGATATTTATGATGAACCAATTAATCACTTTGTTGCTGATTTTATTGGGGAAACCAATATCGTGCCTGGTATTATGAAACATGATTATTTAGTTCATTTTGTCGGCAAAGATTTTGAAAACGTGGATGCCGGCATGCGGCCAAACGAACGGGTGGAAGTCGTCTTGCGGCCAGAGGACTTGGATTTGACGGACCCCGCTAATGGTAAATTAGTGGTGACCATTCAAGACCAACTTTTCCGTGGGGATTACTACGAGATTACGGCCGTTGATGATGACATGAATACCTGGCAGGTTCAGGCGACAAACCCGGCAACCGTTGGTGCGCGAGTTGGCCTCACCTTTGACCCTGAAGATATTCATATTATGCGCTACAACGAAAGTGAAGCTGCCTTTGATGCCCGACTGGAATCCTACGATGAAGAAGAGGCCGAAGCGGCTTTGCAAGCTGCTAAGGATGATCAGTCGCAATCAGGAGGACAAGGCTAATGGCACTGTCTTTTAAAAAACAAAAGCAGGGCTTTACTTCTGCTTATATGGGAATTTATGGCCTGTGGCTCTTAGGCTTTGTGGTGTTACCGCTCTTGTTGCTCCTCTTTGAGTCGTTGCAGGACCAGAACCACCATTTTACGCTGGCAAATTATCAGGCCTTTTTTACCTCGGGCTCTTACTTAGCGATGACCTTTAATTCCATCTGGTATGCCTTTTTGATTACCGTGATTACATTGGTCTTTGCCTATCCGACCGCTTATTTTTTGACAACTTTGAAAAATAAGCAGTTTTGGCTACTGTTAGTTATTTTGCCAACCTGGATTAACTTATTGCTAAAGACCTATGCCTTTATTGGTTTGTTAGGGCAGGGGGGACTAGTCAACTCGACTTTGACGGCGGTTGGTTTTCACCCCATGCAATTACTGTTTACCGATTGGTCATTTCTCTTGGTAGCGGCTTACGTGGAGCTGCCTTTCATGATCTTGCCGATTTTTAACGCCTTAAGTGATATCGACCCATTGCTAACGGCTGCTAGTCGTGATCTTGGGGCGAACTCATGGCAAACTTTGAAAAAGGTCATCTGGCCCTTATCGATGCCCGGGGTAAAAGCCGGCATTCAAGCGGTCTTTATCCCCAGTCTGTCACTCTTTATGATTACCCGTCTGATTGGTGGTAACCGGGTGATTACACTGGGAACCGCCATCGAAGAGCACTTCTTAGTGACTCAAAACTGGGCCTTTGGATCGACGATTGGTGTCATCCTAATCGTAGCAATGGTGATTACGATGCTCTTAACACAGGATAAGCAGAAGGGAGGTCGGTCATGAAAAAAATCAGAACCCCATATTTGATTGTGATGTTTTTGATTCTTTACTTGCCAATTTTGTACCTTGTCTTCTATTCCTTTAATGCGGGAACAACCATGCAGGGCTTTGCTGGCTTCTCCTTTAAGCATTATGGCGAGCTTTGGCAGGACACCCGCTTAATCGATATCGTTTTTGAAACGGGCATTGTGGCCTTGCTGTCTTCCTTATTAGCAACCATTATTGGCACACTAGGTGCATTGGCAATTTTTCGTGTCCACCGGCGGGCGGTTAAGGGCGCTTTGCTTTCCCTGAATAACGTTTTATTGGTTTCGCCTGATGTCATCATTGGGGCGGCGTTCTTAATTCTCTTTACGACCTTTAAGTTCTCGCTTGGCTTTGTCACGGTTTTACTGGCCCACGTTGCTTTTTCAATTCCCATTGTGGTTTTGATGGTCTTGCCTCGATTGCAGGAAATGAACCCGGATTTGGTCTTGGCCGCCCAGGATTTAGGGGCTCGGCCAACCCAGGTCTTGGGGCAGGTCACAATTCCAGCGATTACGCCAGGGATTGTGGCGGGCTTTTTCATGGCCTTGACCTATTCATTGGATGACTTTGCCGTGACTTTCTTTGTCACTGGAAACGGGTTTTCGACTTTGGCTGTCGAAATTTACTCACGTGCCCGCCAGGGGGTTTCATTGGAGATTAATGCCTTGTCGGCACTGATTTTCCTCTTTTCTCTGGTAATTGCTGCTGCCTACTACTTTATTAACCGGTTAAATCAGCGCCAAAAGGCTCCGGAACTAAGGGAGAAGGTTAAATGAAAAAAGTTTTCTTAAGTATTTTAGCCATTTTACTGGTTGTTGTTGGCCTGGTGGCCGGGAAAGCCGTCTTTGATAATAGTCGTAAGGATGAGGTGACGGGCGAAAAAGTCTTGAACTTCTATAATTGGGGTGACTATATCGATCCTGATTTGCTGACCAAGTTTACCAAGGAGACCGGCTATAAGGTGAACTATCAGACCTTTGACTCGAATGAGGCCATGTACACCAAGATTAAACAGGGTGGGACGAACTATGATTTAACGGTTCCATCCGATTATATGGTCGATAAGATGGCCCAGGAAGGCATGTTGGCCCCATTGGACAAGTCCAAGATTACGGGGATGAATAACATTGATTCACGGTTCTTAAATCAGACCTTTGATCCGCACAACAAATACTCCGTTCCATATTTCTGGGGGACGTTGGGGATTCTCTACAATAAGAAGAAGGTTAGTGCTGATCAGATTGATACCTGGTCGAAGCTGTGGTCGCCACAATTCAAGAAGCAAATTATGTTAGTTGATTCAGCCCGTGATATTTTGGGGATGACCCTGATTTCGCAAGGTAAGTCCGTTAACGACCAAAATGTTGCGGATTTAGCGGCGGCTAAGGGGAGGTTAGATACTTTGATGCCAAACGTCAAAGCCATTGTGGCCGATGAGTTAAAGATTTATATGGCCCAGGGAGAGGCTAGCATTGGGGTGACTTACTCTGGTGAAGCAGCTCAGGCTATGTCACAAAATTCGGACTTGGCCTATTTGGTACCTAAAGATGGTTCAAACGAATGGTTTGATAACTTGGTAATCCCAAAGAATGCCAAGCACAAGGATGCGGCCTATGCCTTGATTAACTTCTTAAATAAGCCGGAGAATGCTAAGCAAAATGCTGAATACGTTGGCTATGCGACGGCAAACAAGGGAGCCTATGCACTGTTGCCGGCTGATGAGAAGTCTGATCCAGCCTTTTATCCATCCGCTGCTACTTTGGACCGGTTGCAGGTTTATCAAACCTTCAACCAAGAGTGGACACAACGTTATAATGATGCTTTCCTAGAATTCAAAATTTCACGGCCATCATAAAATAAATGATTTTGCTGATTTTTTGATGAATGAAATCCGCGTTAATGGTCAAAAGGAATGATTTTTGTTAAAATTAATGAATACGGTAAAAATTACCTGCTGATTCTAAGCGAAAAGAATTTGTCAAAAAAATAAAATAAATCAGTGGAAACCCTTGCTAGTCAAGGGTTTTTCTGTTATTATATTCAAGTACGCCTTTTGGGGTTGCCGATGCAAACCCCTCAAAAAGACTGGTGTATCAACGTTTAGCGATGATGATTAAGGTTGCGACACGCGCGGCCGCGTTGCCAAGGGCGCGCAAAACACCGCAAAAGGTGTTGTCGGTTTTTGATCGGAGTTAGCTGATTTACAAAATCAACGAGGAGGCACGAAAATGGCACAAAAGAAGATCCGTATCCGCTTGAAGGCATACGAACACCGTATCTTGGACCAATCAGCAGACAAGATTGTTGAAACAGCAAAGCGTACTGGCGCAGAAATCGCCGGTCCTATTCCTTTGCCTACTGAACGGACATTGTACACGGTGCTTAGTTCACCCCACAAGTACAAGGATGCTCGTGAACAGTTCGAAATGCGAACTCACAAGCGTTTGGTCGACATTGTGAACCCTACTGACAAGACAGTTGACGCATTGCGTAAGCTTGAATTGCCAGCCGGTGTTGCAATCGAAATCAAGCTCTAATTTAAAGTACCACCCCGCTAGATAAAATAGTTTAGCGATGAAATGAAGGAGATTAGTCATGACTAAAGGTATCTTAGGCCGTAAAGTCGGTATGACTCAGGTTTTTACTGAATCTGGTGAATTGATCGCCGTGACTGCTGTTGAAGCTACTCCAAACGTTGTTTTGCAAGTTAAGACGCAAGCAACTGATGGATACAATGCTTTGCAGTTGGGTTACCAAGACAAGCGCGAGATTTTGTCAAACAAACCTGAACAAGGCCACGTTGCAAAAGCCAACACAGCCCCTAAGCGCTACATTCGTGAAGTCCGTGATGCGGAAGGCGAATACAGCGTTGGGGATGCAATTGCTGTTGACACTTTCCAAGCCGGTGAATATGTTGATGTTACCGGTATTACTAAGGGACACGGTTTCCAAGGTGCTATCAAGCGCTTGGGTCAATCACGTGGTCCTATGAGTCACGGTTCTCGTTACCACCGTCGCCCAGGTTCAATGGGTGCCATCATCAACCGGGTATTCAAGGGTAAGCTCTTGCCTGGTCGTATGGGTAACCAGAAGCGGACAATGCAAAACATTGCGATTGTTCACGTTGATGTTGAAAACAACTTGTTGTTGTTGAAGGGAAACGTTCCTGGAGCAAACAAGTCACTTTTGACAATCAAGTCAACTGTTAAGACAAATGCTAAGCACCCTGAAGTGAAGATGGCCGGCGCAAAGCCAGCTGCTGAAGCTCAGGCTGAAGAAGCTTAATACTTTATAGAAAGGAGAACAATCAATCATGACAAAAGTTGCTGTATTAAAGCAAGATGGTTCAAAGGCTGCTGACTTGGACTTAAACGAAGCAGTTTTCGCCGTTGAACCAAACAATGCTGTGATTACTGACGCAGTTTTGATGCAACGCGCATCAATGCGTCAGGGAACGCATGCGGTTAAGAACCGTTCCGCTGTTTCTGGTGGTGGTCGTAAGCCATGGAAGCAAAAGGGAACTGGTCGTGCCCGTCAAGGTTCTATCCGCGCGCCACAATGGCGTGGTGGTGGAATCGTATTCGGTCCAACCCCACGTTCTTACTCTTACCGGATCAACAAGAAGGCTTATCAATTAGCCTTGAAGTCAGCTTTGTCACAAAAGTTGGCTGACAACAAGTTGGTCGTAGTTGATGCTTTGGCATTTGATGAAGCTAAGACAAAGAACTTCAAGGAAGTTTTGGCAAACTTGGCTGTTGATTCAAAGGCCTTGGTAATCGTTGATGAAGGTAACCAAAACGCTTTGTTGTCAGCTCGTAACTTGGCAAACGTTCAAGTGATGACAACAAACGGTATCAACGTCTTGGACGTTGTTAACGCTGATAAGCTGGTGGTTGTTCAAGCAGCGATCGAAGAAATCCAAGGAGGTCTCGCCTAATGGATGCACGCGATATTATCCGCCGCCCAATCATTACCGAAGCTTCAATGGCGCAAACAGAAATGAAGCGTTACGTATTTGAAGTTGATGTTCGGGCTACTAAGCCAGAAATCAAGCGTGCTATCGAAGAAATCTTCGATGTACAAGTTGCACGTTTGAATACCGCAAATGTTCGCGGTAAGAAGAAGCGTCAAGGACGTTATGTTGGATTCACTCGTAAGATGAAGAAGGCTATCGTTACTTTGAAGGCTGACTCAAAAGATATTCAAATCTTTAACGAAGGTTAATTTTTAATAGGAGGATAAGACATTGGCTATCAAGAAATACAAGCCAACCTCTAACGGACGTCGTAACATGACGACTTCTGATTTTGCAGAAATCACGAAGTCAACGCCCGAAAAGAGTTTGTTGGCAAAGAAGTCAAAGACCGGTGCGCGTAACGCACAAGGTCGCATGACAGTTCGCCATAAGGCTGGTGGACACAAGCAAGCCTACCGTATTATTGACTTTAAGCGTACAAAGGACGACAAGTTCGCAACGGTTAAGGCAATCGAATACGATCCAAACCGTACGGCTAACATCGCCTTGCTCGTTTATGAAGACGGTATCAAGGCCTACATCTTGGCGCCTAAGGGACTTAAGGTTGGCGATAAGGTTCAATCTGGTCCTGATGCCGACATTAAGGTCGGTAATGCCTTGCCATTGAGTGCTATTCCTGAAGGTACTTTGATTCACAACATCGAATTGAAGAACGGTAAGGGTGGCCAATTGGCACGTTCCGCTGGAGCTTCTGCTCAAATCTTGGGACGTGATGGTAAGTACACTATCGTTCGTTTGACTTCAGGTGAAGTACGTTTGGTTTTGAGCACTAACCGCGCCACTATCGGTGAAGTTGGTAACTCAGAACATTCATTGATCAACTGGGGAAAGGCCGGACGTAACCGTTGGCGTGGAAAGCGTCCTCACGTTCGTGGTTCTGTAATGAACCCTAACGATCACCCACACGGTGGTGGTGAAGGAAAGGCCCCTGTTGGTCGTCCAAGTCCACTTTCTCCATGGGGTAAGAAGACTGCTGGTAAGAAGACTCGCGATAAGAAGAAGAACTCAACAAAGTTCATCGTTCGCGGTCGGAAGAGTAAGTAAGGGAAGGAGATAACTAATGGCTCGTAGTTTGAAAAAGGGACCATTTGCGGACCCACACTTGCTTAAGAAGATTGAGGCCCAAGCGGACCAAGAAAAGAAGTCAGTGATCAAGACATGGTCACGTCGCTCAACAATTTTCCCAAGTTTTATCGGATTTACAATTGCAGTCTATGATGGCCGCAAGCACGTTCCAGTTTATGTCCAAGACGACATGGTTGGTCACAAGTTAGGTGAATTTGTGCCAACTCGTACGTTCAAGGGTCACAAGAACGACGATAAGAAGACTAAGTAAGGAGGAAATGAAAAATGGCTGAACAAGTAACATCAGCTCGGGCGACCGCCAAGATCGTTCGCGTTGCCCCTCGTAAGGCGCGCTTAGTTCTTGACACGATTCGTCGGAAGAATGTCAACGAAGCATTCGCAATTTTGAAGTTCCTGCCTAATACTTCTACTGAAGATATTTATAAGGTTTTGAACTCAGCAGTTGCTAACGCTGAAAACAACTTTTCACTTGACCGTGAAGATTTGATCGTTAAGGAAGCATTTGCCAACGAAGGACCAACGCTTAAGCGTTTCCGTCCTCGTGCCAAGGGTTCTGCTTCTGCAATTAACAAGCGCACAAGCCACATCACAATTGTGGTTGCTGAGAAGGAGGAAAAGTAATGGGTCAAAAGATTAACCCAACTGGCTTCCGTGTCGGTGTCATCCGTGACTGGGATGCGAAGTGGTTTGCTGACAAGGCAGACTTTTCTAACCAACTTCTTGAAGACTTGCGTATTCGTAAGTACATCGAAGAGAACTTGACGGACGCTTCAGTTGATCGCGTAGAAATCGAACGCTCAACTAAGTCACGTATCGATTTGACTTTGCACACTGCCAAGCCAGGAATGGTTATTGGTAAGGGTGGTTCCGAAGTTGAAAAGTTGCGGACTCAATTAGCTAAGTTGACGAATGTTGACGAACGTGGACGCCACAAGCGTGTCTTCATCAACATCGTTGAAATTAAGAAGCCTGATTTGTCAGCTCACTTGGTGGGCTTGCAAGTTGCAGGTGATTTGGAACGTCGTATCGCTTTCCGTCGTGCAATGCGTGGTGCTATCCAACGTGCCCGCCGTGCCGGTGCTAAGGGAATCAAGATTGTTGTTTCAGGTCGTTTGAACGGGGCAGATATGTCACGTATCGAACAGTATACTGAAGGAACTGTTCCACTCCACACACTTCGTGCAGACATTGACTACTCATGGGACGAAGCAGCTACTGCTTACGGAAACTTGGGTATCAAGACTTGGATCTACCGTGGTGATGTGTTGCCAAAGAAGAAGAACAAGTAAGGAGGGAAGCAGACATGTTAGTACCAAAGCGTGTTAAATTCCGTCGTGTACACCGTGGTCACATGCGTGGCGAAGCTAAGGGTGGAAAGACGGTGGCTTTTGGTGATTATGGCTTGCAAGCAACAACTTCAAGCTGGATTACCAACCGTCAAATCGAAGCTGCCCGTATTGCAATGACCCGTTATATGAAGCGTGGTGGTAAGGTTTGGATTAAGATCTTCCCTCACAAGTCATATACATCTAAGGGTGTTGGTGTTCGAATGGGTAACGGTAAGGGTGCTCCCGAAGGATGGGTTGCCCCAGTTAAGCGTGGTAAGGTAATGTTTGAAGTTGGTGGCGTGGCTAAGCCTGTTGCCTTGGAAGCATTGCGTCTTGCACAACATAAGTTGCCTGTACGTACAAAGATTATTGCTCGGGAGGCTGAATAATGACGAAAGCAAATGAATTAAAAGCTTTGTCACTTGCGGATTTGCAAAAGCGCGAAGCCGAATTCAAGGAAGAATTGTTCAACCTTCGTTTTCAATTGGCTACTGGTCAATTAGAAAACACGGCCCGTATTTCAAAAGTTCGTAAGGACATCGCACGTGTGAAGACTGTCATTCGTGCACAACAATTGGCAGAAGCCAACAAATAAGACGAAAGGAAGAAGCTGAAAAATGAGTGAAGAACGTAACGCTCGTAAGACTTACCGTGGTCGTGTCGTATCTGACAAGATGGACAAGACTATCACTGTTGCCGTTGATACTTATGTCAACCACCCAGTTTATGGTAAGCGAGTTCGCTATACTAAGAAGTTCAAGGCCCATGATGAAAAGAACATCGCTAAGATGAACGATATCGTTGAAATCATGGAAACTCGTCCTTTGTCTGCAACGAAGCACTTCCGTTTGGTAAAGGTTGTTGAAGAGGCAGTTATCCTCTAATCGGACTTTAATCCAATCGTCGTAAACTATTGCTAACAAGGAGGATGAACCATGATTCAACAAGAGAGTCGTTTGAAAGTGGCTGATAACTCTGGCGCACGTGAAATCTTGACGATTAAAGTGCTCGGTGGTTCTGGCCGTAAGGTTGCTGGTATTGGTGACATGATTGTTGCTACTGTCAAGCAAGCTATCCCTGGTGGTAACGTTAAGAAGGGTGACGTCGTTAAGGCTGTCATCGTACGAACTGTAGCTGACGTACGTCGGACTGACGGTTCATACATCAACTTCGATGAAAACGCTGCTGTTATCGTTAAGGATGACAAGTCACCAGTTGGAACGCGTATTTTTGGCCCTGTCGCACGTGAATTGCGTGACAACAACTTTACGCGAATCGTTTCATTGGCACCAGAAGTGCTTTAATACTACTAGGAGGAGCCAATCATGTTTGTAAAAACAGGTGATAAGGTTCGCGTCATTGCTGGTAAGGACAAGGGTAAGGAAGGAACAATCACTAAGACTGTTGCTGCCAAGAACCGTGTCGTTGTCGAAGGCGTAAACCTCGTTAAGAAGCATCAAAAGCCTTCTAACGAATACCCACAGGGTGGTGTTATCGTTATCGAAGCACCTATCCACGCATCAAACGTACAATTGATTGACCCATCAACTAACGAACCAACCAAGGTTGGCTTCAAGTTTGAAGATGGCAAGAAAGTACGTTTTGCTAAGAAGTCTGGCAATGTGCTAGGCTAAAAAAAGCTATAATCTATTTTGAAAGGTAGAAATCATTATCATGGCAAATGAATTAAAAGTAAAATATGTTAATGAAGTTCAACCTGCTTTGATCAAGAAGTTTAACTTTACTTCACCAATGCAAGCCCCAAAGATCGAAAAGATCGTTTTGAATATGGGTGTTGGTGATGCGGTTTCAAACTCAAAGAACCTCGATGAAGCGGTTGAAGAATTGAAGTTGATTGCTGGACAACAACCAGTTATCACTCGTGCAAAGAAGTCAATCGCCGGATTCCGTCTTCGTGAAGGAATGGCTATCGGTACAAAGGTTACTTTGCGTGGAGAACGTATGTTTGAATTCTTGGACAAGTTGATTAACATCTCTTTGCCTCGAGTTCGTGACTTCCACGGTGTTTCTGGTAAGGCCTTTGATGGTCGCGGAAATTACACTTTGGGAATCCGTGAACAGTTGATTTTCCCTGAAATCGACTTTGACAAGGTTAACCGTGTTCGTGGTTTGGACATCGTTATTGTAACGACTGCTGCAAACGACGAAGAAGGTTTCGAATTGCTTTCTGGCTTGGGCATGCCTTTCGCCAAGTAAGTAATTTAAAAATGCGGTCACTCATTTGGGTGGCGCGTTTTTAAGTGTTTGTGACAAGTGTCTTGAACACTTAAGAGCGTGTCAAATTCTTGATGACGTTCAAAATATAAAAGGAGGATATCGATAGATGTCTATGACTGATCCAATCGCTGATTTTTTGACTCGAATCCGTAACGCCAACATGGCGCGTCACGCTTCCGTTGAAATTCCAGCATCAAAAATGAAGAAGAGCATTGCCGAGATCTTGAAGCAAGAAGGTTTCATCCGTGATGTAGAATACTTGGAAGACAACAAGCAAGGTGTTATCCGCGTATTTTTGAAGTACGGAGAAGATCAAGAGCGTGTCATCACTGGTATTAAGCGTGTTTCAAAGCCTGGTTTGCGTAAGTATGCTAAGGCTGAAGAAATGCCAAAGGTCTTGAATGGCCTTGGTATCGCCATTGTTTCAACATCAAACGGTGTTGTAACTGATAAGGTAGCACGTGCTAAGCAAGTCGGTGGCGAAGTGCTGGCTTACGTTTGGTAATATATCTAAGAAAGGAGACTTACCATGAGCCGTATTGGAAACAAAATCGTTACGATCCCTGCTGGCGTTGAAGTTAAGCAAGATGGTCAATTTGTGACTGTTAAGGGACCTAAGGGTGAATTGAACTACACAATCAACCCTGAAATCACGATGCACATGGATGGTACTGAAGTATCATTTACTCGTGCAGCTGAAGATAAGAAGCACCGTGCATTGCACGGTACAACTACTGCAAACTTCTCAAACATGGTTGAAGGCGTTACTAACGGCTTCTCAAAGACTTTGAAGATGGTCGGTGTTGGTTACCGTGCCGCAAAGTCTGGTTCAAAGTTGACTTTGTCAGTTGGGTATTCACACCCAGTTGACTTTGAAGACCGCGAAGGTTTGACTGTTGAAGTTCCTGATGCCTTGACTATCAAGATTGCTGGAATCTCAAAGCAAGCAGTTGGTGATTTTGCTGCGGAAATCCGCGCAATTCGCCCACCCGAACCATATAAGGGTAAGGGAATTCGTTACGAAGGCGAAGTTGTCCGTCGTAAGGAAGGTAAGACTGGTAAGTAAGCTTTTAGCTTCTTAACTCGTTTTACATTTAATAAACAAAGATTATTTGAAAGTGGTTTAACCACTTAAAGAAAAGGAAAGCACAGCTATGATTACGAAACCAGATAAGAATAAGCTTCGCGTACAACGCCACAAGCGTGTCCGCGGCAAGATCTCTGGTACTGCTGCTCGCCCACGTTTGAACGTTTTCCGTTCTAATGTCAACATCTACGCTCAATTAATTGATGACGTAGCGGGTGTAACGCTAGCAAGTGCCTCATCACAAAGTGCCGATGTTACCGGTACAAAGGTTGAACAAGCCGTTAAGGTTGGCGAGATGATCGCTAAGAATGCTAAGGCTGCTAACATCGAAGAAGTTGTCTTCGATCGTGGTGGTTATGTTTATCACGGACGTGTGAAGGCTTTGGCCGACGCTGCTCGTGAAAACGGTTTGAAGTTCTAAGGAAAGGAGGAATAATACAAATGGTTGAATTCGTAAACCCTAAGGAATTAGGCGAATTAGAAGAAAACGTTGTTGCAATTAACCGTGTTACCAAGGTTGTTAAGGGTGGACGTCGTTTGCGCTTCGGTGCTTTGGTTGTCGTTGGTGACAAGCAAGGTCACGTTGGTTTTGGAACTGGTAAGGCACAAGAAGTGCCAGAAGCTATCCGTAAGGCCGTTGAAGACGCAAAGCGTAACTTGATCACTGTACCAACAGTTGGTACTACTATTCCTCACGAAGTTCTTGGTGAATGGGCTGGTGGTAAGATCCTGGTTAAGCCTGCTAAGGAAGGTGCTGGGGTTGCCGCCGGTGGTGCTACTCGTTCCGTAATGGAATTGGCTGGTATCAACGATGTGACTGCTAAGTCATTGGGTTCATCAACTCCTGTCAACGTTGTTCGTGCAACTTTCGATGCATTGAACAACTTGAAGGATGCTGAACAAGTGGCAAAGTTACGTGGTGTTTCACTGGAACACTTGGCTGAATAAGGAGCGATAACATGGCTGATTTGAAAATCACTTTGATTAAGAGTGCGGCTCATCGCTTGCCTAAGCAACGTGCCATTGTTAAGTCACTTGGACTTAACCGTGTGTCAAGCTCAGTGGTGAAGCCTGATAACGCAGCTACTCGTGGCGCAATTTTCCATATTGCTCACTTGGTTGCTGTTGAAGAAGTAAAATAAAAAAATTTTAGAAAAAGGAGGGACCAAACGATGAATTTGAACGAATTGCAACCTGCTTTGGGTTCACGCCAGACACGTAACCGTGTTGGTCGTGGTACTTCATCTGGAAACGGTAAGACTGCTGGTCGAGGCCAAAAGGGACAAAAGGCCCGTGGTAAGACACGTCTTGGGTTCGAAGGTGGACAAATGCCTTTGTACCGTCGTATTCCAAAGCGTGGATTTACAAACATCTCACGCAAGGAATTCGCAGTTGTTAACTTGGACAAGTTGAACAACTTCGATAACGGCACTGAAGTAACACCTGCTTTGTTGATTGAAAACGGTGTAGTAAAGAACCAAAAAGACGGAATCAAGGTCTTGGGTAATGGTCAATTGGAAAAGAAGTTGACGATTAAGGCCCACAAGTTCTCTGCTGCTGCAGTTAAGGCCATCGAACAAGCTGGTGGTACAACCGAGGTGATCTAAAATGTGGCGCACGCTATTTAATGCAATCCGACAAAAAGATATTCGTAAGAAGATGCTTTGGACGATTTTGATTCTCTTTGTTTACCGCATTGGGACTCATATCACTGTTCCAGGTGTTAATCCTGCTGCCTTGAATTCAGTTTCTGGTTCGGGCTTATTGAATATTTTAAATATTTTCTCGGGTGGAGGCTTACTGAACTTCTCGCTTTTTGCGATGGGGGTCTCGCCTTATGTTACTGCACAGATTGTTGTGCAGTTGCTGCAGTTAGATATCGTGCCACGTTTTGTTGAATGGAGTAAACAAGGCGAAGTTGGTCGCCGGAAGCTGAACCAAGCTACCCGGTACTTGACCATTATCTTTGCCTTTTTGCAATCAGTGGGAATTACCGCTGGATTCAACTCCTTAGCCGCCTATGGTTTGGTGAAGCAGACCAATAACGTGACCTCCTTCCTACTGATTGGGTCGGTCATGACAATTGGAACTTTCTTTGCCATGTGGTTGGGAGAAATGATTACCGAAAAGGGTCTTGGAAACGGTGTTTCCATGATTATCTTCTCTGGAATTATTTCTCAAATGCCTTCTGGTTTGTGGGAAATTTTCAAGGAAAATGTTCTGCAAGCTAGTGGCAACGACAAGGTTACCGGCTGGATTTTCATGGCGGTTTTGCTAACGGCAATCATCTTGGTTGTCGGAATTACGACTTGGTTCTATGAAGCAAGTCGTCGTTTGCAAATCCAATATACACGGTCAGCTTCTTCCTACGGGGCTGAAGCTTACCTACCTTTGAAGTTAAACGTTTCTGGGGTGATTCCTGTGATCTTTGCTTCGTCATTGATTTCAACACCACAGACAATTCTCTTCGCCTTCCAGAGTAAGTATAGTAACGTTGGCTGGTTTAAAGTCTTACAACAGATTTTCTCCATGCAAACAACAACCGGAGCGATTTTCTACACCGTTCTGATTATTCTCTTTACTTACTTCTACGCCTTTGTACAGGTCAACCCTGAAAAGTTGGCCGAAAACTTGCAAAAGCAGGGGGCTTACATTGTTGATGTCCGTCCTGGTGTCGAAACGCAAAAGTTCGTCACAAAGTTGCTCTTACGCTTGTCGTTTGTTGGGGCTTTGTACCTTGGCTTTGTAGCCTTGGTACCATTGATTGCATCTGATGTATGGGGACTTAATGAAAAGATTGGCTTGGGTGGAACTTCTTTGCTGATTGCCATCGGGGTTACCCTTGATTTGATTCGTCAAATCGATGGTCTCTTGCAAAAGAAGAACTACGTAGGCTTCATCCGTTAAGCTGGTTTAAAAGGAGTTCAATCATGACGAAAAACCTAATTTTATTGGGTCTACCTGGTGCAGGTAAGGGAACCCAAGCTGAGAAGATTATTGCTGACTACCCAATGGTTCACATTAGTACTGGTGATATCTTCCGGGCCAACATGAAAGAAGAAACTGAGCTTGGACAAAAAGCAAAAGCCTTCATGGATGCTGGTAACTTAGTTCCTGATGAAATTACGAATGCGATGGTCGCTGATCGGCTATCACAACCTGACGTAGTTGAAAACGGCTTTATGCTTGACGGCTACCCACGTAATGAAGAACAGGCCAAGTTCTTGGACCAATTCTTAGCCGAAAAGAACGACAAGGTTTCGGCTACCTTGTATTTTGAAGTTCCTGACCAAGTTTTGGTTGACCGGTTAATGAACC
The DNA here is from genome assembly GCF_963580165.1 of Fructobacillus evanidus. Classification (NCBI taxonomy): domain Bacteria; kingdom Bacillati; phylum Bacillota; class Bacilli; order Lactobacillales; family Lactobacillaceae; genus Fructobacillus; species Fructobacillus evanidus. The sequence continues at coordinate 182,418 of NZ_CAUZLM010000005.1, read as the reverse complement.
GGGGACGGGCCGATGACACCAAGGATGTTATCGCGCACCGTTTGGAAGTCAACAAGAAGGCCAACTTGCCTTTGGTTGATTACTATGAAAATCATGGTGTCTTGCACACTATCGATGGTAATGGTGAATTAGATCGAATTTACGCTGATGTAAAATCGGTTTTGGATGCCTTGGACTAAAAGGCTTTTCTTGATAATTCAGGGGAACCCTGGTATAATCAATAAGGTTGACCGCCTTATCGATTATGTTGAATGATGGTTACATAGGAGGTAATCTGCGTGGCCAACGATGTCATTGAAATTGAAGGCAAAGTGAAAGAAACGATGCCAAATGCAATGTTTCAAGTCGAACTTGAAAATGGTGCGGTCATCTTAGCACACGTTTCCGGGAAGATTCGTAAGAATTATATTCGGATCTTGCCAGGTGACCGTGTCACGGTTGAAATGTCACCATACGACTTGACAAAGGGTCGTATTACTTACCGTTTCCGCTAAAAATCAGCGGGGCGGTCTATAATCAGTTAACCGAATAGGAGGAATAGATTATGAAGGTACGTCCATCAGTTAAAAAAATGTGCGAATCTTGCCGTGTGATTAAGCGTAACGGCCGGACAATGATTATTTGCCCAGCTAACCCTAAGCACAAGCAACGCGCAGGTAAGTAATTTTTACTTACAAAGATAAAAAACGCTTGAAAATGAACTTAGAAGTTCTTTCAAAATATTAAAAGGAGGTAAATTGTTATGGCTCGTATTGAAGGTATCGATTTGCCACGTGACAAGCGAATTGTCATTGGTTTAACATACATCTACGGAATCGGTAATACAACTGCCCAAAAGATCTTGGCTACTGCTAAGGTTTCTGAAGACGTTCGAGTTCGCGACTTGACGGTTGATCAAGAAGATCAAATCCGTGAAGCTATCGCTGCTTTGAACTTGCAGTTGGAAGGTGACTTGCGTCGTAAGGTATCACTTGATATCAAGGGATTGCAAGAAATCGCCTCATACCGTGGTATTCGTCACCGTAAGGGATTGCCCGTTCGTGGACAACACACGAAGAACAACGCCCGTACTCGCAAAGGCCCAGCTACGGCAATTGCTGGTAAGAAGAAGTAAAACACTTTTTACCAATCTCTTTAACAAGAAAACGGCATATTGTCGCAAGACTGCTGTCCTTTTCTAAAAGAGCCTCACTTTTGTGAGAAATGATTATCACAACCACAGTTGTGTAATGTTGGTTAGTCATCACTAACCCGAGAAATTATAAAGAATTTGAAAAGGAGGCAAAAATTATGGCAGTTCGTACTACACGCAAGCGTCGTGTGAAAAAGAACATTGAATCTGGTGTGGCACATATCCACGCAACTTTCAATAACACTATCGTCATGATTACCGATGCCCAAGGTAACGCTGTTGCCTGGTCATCAGCTGGTGCCCTTGGATTCAAGGGATCACGTAAGTCAACACCATTCGCTGCTCAACAAGCAGCGGAAGCAGCTGCTAAGTCCGCATTGGAAGTTAACATGCGCACTGTTGCTGTTACGGTTAAGGGCCCTGGTTCCGGTCGTGAATCAGCAATTCGTGCATTGGCCGCAGCTGGTCTTGAAGTAACGTCAATCAAGGATGTTACCCCAGTTCCCCATAACGGATCACGCCCACCAAAGCGTCGTCGTGTTTAATTAATTTCATTGCGCTTGCTTTGAAAGAGGGGGTTAGAGTTAACAGATGATTGAATTTGAAAAGCCAGATATTCATAACATCGAAGAGGATGCCAACTACGGTAAGTTCATCGTGGAACCTCTGGAGCGTGGCTATGGTACGACTTTGGGTAACTCCCTTCGTCGTGTCTTGCTATCATCGCTTCCTGGCGTAGCGGTCAACACAGTCCAAATCGACGGTGTGGTCCACGAATTCTCAACCGTTGATGGTGTCGTAGAAGACGTGACCCAGTTGATTTTGAACTTGAAAAAAGTTGTTTTCGCTACGGACTCAGCTGAAGAGCACGCTTTGGAAATTGATGTTCAAGGACCAAAGGACGTTACTGCAGCTGATTTGACAGGATCAGCTGACATTGAAGTCTTGAACCCAGATTTGCATATTGCAACTTTGGCAGCTGGAAAGTCATTACACATGACCGTTACGGCTGTAAAGGGTCGGGGTTATTCTTCAGCTGAAGAAAACAAGCAATTACGTGATGAAATGCCAATCGGTGTTTTAACGGTTGATTCGATTTATACACCAATCGAACGAGTTAACTACCACGTTGAAAACAAGCGTGTTGGTTCTCGCGACGATTACGATAAGCTGACCATGGAAGTTTGGACTAATGGTTCAATCAAGCCAAGTGATGCTTTGAGTCTTGGTTCAAAGATTCTAACAGAACACTTGAACTTGTTCACGGATATTTCCCCTGTTGCCCAAGAGACTAAAGTCATGGTTGAAACGGAAAAGGCTACAAGTACTGCAGCTGATGCCGCTCCAATCGAAGACTTGGACTTGTCCGTTCGTTCATACAACTGCTTGAAGCGAGCAGGAATCAACACGATTGAAGAGTTGACTGATCGCTCAGAAGCCGACATGATGAAGGTCCGTAACTTAGGACGTAAGTCATTAGACGAAATTCAAGAGAAGTTGACCGAAATGGGCTTAGGCTTCCGTCAAGAAGATTAATATTCATCAAAAGTTTAGAAAAAGGAGGATTAACCGATGTCATACCGTAAGCTAGGCCGTACTTCATCACAACGTAAGGCAATGTTGCGTGACTTGACTACTGACTTGTTGATCAATGGTCGGATTCAAACTACTGAAGCCCGTGCCAAGGAAGTTCGCAAGACAGCTGACAAGATGATCACGCTTGGTAAGCATGCTGATTTGGCTGCCCGTCGTAAGGCTGCTAAGTTCGTGCGTAACGAAGTTGCTGATGTCAAGGAAGATGGCGACAACATTCGCGTACAAACTGCTTTGCAAAAGTTGTTTGAAGAAGTGTCACCACGTTTTGCAGAACGTAATGGTGGTTACACTCGCATCTTAAAGACTGTTCAACGTCGTGGCGACGCTGCACAAATGGTTATCTTGGAGTTAGTTGACTAATTTCTCGATAAGCAAAAAGCTCGAAACCTTAATTGGTTTCGAGCTTTTTTGTTTGTCATGAAGTTAATTAATGCTTAGGACGCCCGTAACGGAAGTAACGGAAGAAGCCATAAGCAGACCCAATTCCAGCGAAAAAGGATAGGTTAATGGCATGCTTCGCCCAGCGAGCAAAAAGTCCCGCAGAACCATTGCGACCATAGGCATTTGAAAGACCGTAGTTTTTACCAAGGGAAACAAAATAGCCAGGATTCTTTTGCTCCTTGGCGCTTTTGCCATGGTCCTTAGCTAATCCTAATTGGTAAATCAGTCTATTGATAATGATATTACCCGCGTATTCGGCTGCCAGCGCTAATTGTGGCAGTCCCTCCTGATTATTTTGGGTGAAGGCAGCAATGTTACCGGCCGCAAAGACGTTTGATAGCGGTATACCTTCTTCTGTCAGGACACGGAAGTGCTTATCGACAGTTAGTTGTCCATGGTCATTGATGGCAATTCCCCAACGATTAGCCATTGGCTCAACTTGTAAACCAGTTGCCCAATAGACCTTGTCGGTTAATAGTTGCTGTCCGTCCAGCAAGGTCAGGCGGTGCTTGGTCATCCCCAATACTCGCGTATCATTTAAGACCTCAACACCACGTTTGGTCAAAAAGTCTTTCGCTTTTTGACTTAACTCAGGTTCCGTTAAGGCAGGGAGGAGAACTTGACTGGCATTAACCAGGGTTAATGTAATTCGTGTTGGATCAATTTGGTGATGGTTTTTAAAGCTGGCTAATTCGGCCATTAACTCAACCCCACTTGGGCCACCGCCAACCACTGTAATGTTGAGGCTTTTTTCAGGATTGGTTTTTTGCTGTTCCAAAAATTCCTCTAAATCAGCTCGAACCGCCAATGCCCCATCAAATGAGTTAAACAATATGGCGTGCTCGACAACACCTGGAATACCAAAGGCAGAACCAATACTACCGGTTGTTAAGATCAGATAGTCATAGTGGTAATCATTTTTCTTAGTCATCAACAGGCGATGGTTAAAGTTGATGTCGTCAACCCGCTGGTTAATAAAGGTGACGTTTTTGTCGCCTTTAAAAAGTTGGTAAAGATCGTACCGAGCGCTTTCGACGGGAACAGTATTGACGGCGAGCTGTGGTAAGACGCTTTGTAAGGTCATTGCGTCGCTGTCATCATTAAAAAGCAGAATCTGGTGGTCAGTTCTGCGAAGTTTGCGGGCTAACCGCTTAGCAATGTAAACGCCAGATAATCCTGCTCCGACGATTGCAATGGTTTTTTTGGACATTCATGAATCCCTTTTTTCCTCTATTTCAACCTATTATACACAGGTTTTTTATAAAAATGCAGATAATGTGGAATGTGATGACATGAATTAGAATTAATTCAAAAAATATTCAAAAATCAGCGAGAAAACTGTTAACTCTACTGATTTTTTAACCGCTTGGGGTCAAAACCAAACCGCTTAGCGGAGAGTGCGAGACATCAAACCAAGATATGGTTAGAATAAAGACGTTGGAGGAGAGACAGATGATTTTAAAAGCAATGAACTTGAGTCAACGCTATGGCAGCTTTGAAGCTGTTAAGCACATTAACTTATCAATACAAAAGGGGTCTTTAACGGCCCTGCTCGGACCAAATGGAGCCGGTAAATCGACCACAATGCGGATGCTGACGGGCTTGGATCAAGCGGCCAGTGGAGAAGTCGTTTACGCAGAAAAGACCAAGATTGGTGTTGTCTTTCAGAACAGTGTCCTAGACGGGGAATTAACTGTTCATGAAAACCTGGCAATTCGGGCTGCCCAGTACAAGGGAGTGCCCGCGGACCGAATAGAGAGCTTAATTCATGATTTAGGGCTAACGGCCTTTGCTAATCAACGTTATGGGACATTATCCGGTGGCCAAAAACGACGGGTTGATATCGCCAGGGCATTGCTGAACAAGCCGGATATTCTTTTCTTAGATGAACCAACGACCGGTTTGGATATTCAAACCAGGCGAGCAATTTGGTACCTGTTAGCAGATTTGCAGAAAAAAGACCAGCTAACGATTGTGTTGACGACGCATTACTTGGATGAAACCGACCAGGCTGATCAAGTTTATATCATCGATCACGGCCAGGTGATTGCCAGTGGGTCTTCAAAGGAAATTAAACATCAGTATGCGCCGAGTCAATTGCGCTTGGAGGTCCAGGCTGATGGAGCAGAACGGTTGTTGGGGCAGGGCTATGACTTTGAGAGCAACCAAGGCGAGGGCCAGCTACTGATCAAGGGACTAACGGCTAGTGAAGTGATTGCCTTGCTGAGTCAAAATAAAGACGTCGTGACTGATTTTGAATATTTACAAGGCACAATGGACGATGCCTTTATCGCCCTAACCGGGCAGGAGGTGCGTTAATGTTTGCCCTAATGAAACGAAACCAATTATTATATTTTCGCAACCGCAGTGGCGTGGTGATGTCCTTGATGGGCGCTTTGATTTCCTTTATTCTTTACATTGTTTTCCTGAAGAAGGGCATTAGTTCGGATTGGACCGGTGTTCCTCATAAAAATCAGCTCCTTGATACTTGGTTGATTGGTGGAACTCTGGCCATTACGGGCGTCACAACGACGCTGACGGCCCTCTCACAGCTGGTGAAGGACAAGGAGACCCATGTCAGTGCGGACCTCTTCTTGACGGATACCAAGCCAATTGTCCGCCGGGCAGCCTATCTTTTGAGTGCAGCAGTGGTGGGCTTCTTGATGCAGGTAGCAGTTTTTGCAGTGATGGCGGTTTACTTTATGATGGTTGATGGCCTGAGTCTGACGGTTGAAAACTTGGTAGGTCTTGTTTGGGTCATGCTGCTAAGTGCTGTTTTATCGACGATTATGAATGCCTTGATTCTGAACCGAATTGAAACGGTCGATAATTTGTCAAAGGTGGCAACGATTGTCGGGACTGCCAGTGGCTTTTTGGTTGGTGGTTATATTCCAATCGGCTCCCTACCTGATTTTGCCCAGACATTGATGAAGATCACGCCAAGCTTTTACGTGGCAACGCTTTTCCGCCAGGTGCTGATGAACAAGACAATCTCATCCTCTTTTGCCGGACAGAGCGCGGTCATCAAGAGCTTTGACCAAGAAATGGGTATTCGGGCCCAATGGGGGCACTTGTTGACGGGGCTGGAAAGCAACCTGGTTGTGTTAGGATTAATAGGAATTGGTTGTCTCTTATTACTAGCACAAGTTCTTCATGGTGGTGAGGGTCGAACAAAGGCCAAATAAAATTTGTTGGAGAAGCTTAGTGGAAGTTCATTTTCGTAAAAATCAGCAAATGAAAGCTGACCAGGTAGAAGTCACGGTTGAGGCGGTAGAAGCTAACCAAGAGGTGGCCGACTTGTTGGCTTATTTGCGGCGCTACCAATCGAGAGAAGCGTCTAATCCAGACGCATCGCTAAAATCGCCTGTCGTAATGGCTGACCGATCGACGTCGGCGGATTCACAGGAGCCCACGGACCAGCCGGCACAATCAAATTTGACAGAGGGTGTCGACCACTCGACGCCTTCTGCCGCGCAGGCAACGACCGCTCAATCCGGTATTCTCTCGGTCAAGACAGCCGATGAAATTATTTTGTTGAAGGTGGCCGACCTGATTTTAATTGATGTGGAGGCTGGTCAGCTCGTCATTACGACTACAAACCAGCAGGTTTTGGCGAAGGAGCGGTTAGGACATTTTGTTGACCGAATGGGTCAGGCGAACTTTGTCCAAATTTCCAAGCACGCCGTGATCAACCTTGACCACTTGCAATCGCTGTCAAACAGCTTTTCTGGGAATATGACGGCGGAATTGGCTGGTGGCAATCAGGCCTTAGTCAGCCGGCGTTATGTGAAGACCCTGATGGCCCACTTGGGTTTATAGGAGACAAAATGAAGAAAATATTCTTAAAAATGATCCGTGGTATGGAATACGGTGCGTTAACCTACTTACTGGCTCTGCTGGTTTCTGCTCAAACAATTGAAATCACAACGAAGGATATCGTTGGTGTTTTGTTGATGAGCGCTGCGATTGGCTTATTAACCTTGATTTTTACCATTGACCGTCTATCTTATTTGGCAGCCATTATCATTCACCTGTTGGGCACCTTTGCCTTGGTCGTTCTCACTGACCGGTTGACCGGTGTCTTTCATGGCATCTTAAACCTGAACTTTTGGTTGATTTTTGTGACTGCCTACCTGGTGATTTGGTTGATTATCAAGGTTGACCAGCAAACGCAGGTGGATCGGATTAACGCCGCCTTGAAAAAGGCCCAGACAAAATGAAATCGGTGCCTTACGAGAACCGGCAGAGGATTTTTAAGCCCGAGGTCTAAGGATTGCGGTGCCCACGAGAACCTTAAGGGCTGCCGCCTAAGGATTGAATAACAAGTCGACCATACTGGTCGACTTTTTTAGTGGCCCTCGTCAACTATCTCAGGCAAACAAAAATTGGTTCGTTTCAAACTTGTTGCCAAGCAAGGCACTGCGACCGGCCCTTAGCCCACAAATATGGTAAAATGTTTGATAATGACAAACGCAATTACAATTAACAATTTGACTTATGGGTACCCAGACCAGGACCCACTCTTTCATGATTTTGACCTCGAAGTCCAAGAGGGCCAATGGCTGTCGATTGTCGGCCATAACGGATCGGGGAAATCGACGCTCGCCAAGCTAATCCTGGGCCTCTTAGAAGCCAACAGTGGTACGATTAGTATCTTTGGTCAGCAACTGACCGTTGAGACACTGGCAGAAGCCCGTGCCCAGGTGGGGATGGTTTTTCAAAACCCAGATAACCAGTTTGTCGGCGCTACCGTCGCCGATGATGTTGCCTTTGGTTTGGAAAACCGCCAGGTACCATCTGAGGAAATGCCGAAGATGATTGAGGCGGCCTTGAAGCAGGTGGGGATGGCTGATTTTGCCGACCGGGAACCACACACGCTCTCGGGTGGCCAGAAGCAGCGAGTCGCTTTGGCATCTGTCTTGGCCCTTAAGCCCAAGGTGATTATTCTAGATGAAGCAACGGCCATGCTTGATCCAGCCGGGAAGAGTGCTGTTTTGCAGACTTTAAAGGACCTGAAAAATCAGTATCAGGATCAATTGACGCTCATCGTCATCACCCATGATATGGCGGAGGCTGCCTTGGCAGACCGCGTGGTCGTCATCAATGACGGTCAGTTAGCCTTTGACGAACGACCACAGGACCTCTTTGTCCAGGGACAGGCACTCAAAGAGCTTGGCTTAGACCAACCGTTTGAGTCTCAGTTGGCCCAGGCCTTGCCAAAGGCCCCCAACCAGTATGTAACGAAGCAGGAGTTGGCAGCATGGCTATCAACATTGAAGGATTAAGCTTTCACTATGGCGCCGGGAAAAATGCGAAGCAGATTCTCGACGATATTAATTTAACGGTTGAACCCGGTCAGATTACCGCCATTGTCGGCCAAACTGGGTCGGGCAAGTCAACCTTGGTTCAGCATCTGAACGCGCTCTTGTTGCCAAGCGGTGGACAAGTTGTGGTTGGCGACCAAGTTGTCACCAGTAAGACCAAGGAAAAGGCGTTGGGACCAGTCCGCGCGCAGGTGGGGATGGTTTTCCAATTTCCGGAAAATCAGCTCTTTGCTAGCACAGTTTTAGAGGATGTCATGTATGGCCCCAAAAACTTTGGCAAAAACGATGAAGAGGCGGAAGCCCTCGCGAAAAAGGCGTTGGTTCAGGTTGGGCTGAAGGAAAAATTCTGGCAACACTCGCCCTTTGACCTTTCGGGTGGACAAATGCGCCGAGTGGCGCTGGCGGGCGTCTTAGCTATGGATCCGCAGGCCATGGTTTTTGATGAACCAGCGGCCGGTCTCGACCCCAAGGGGCAAGAGGAACTGTTGGACTTGCTCCAGGAGCTAAAGGCCACCCAGAAGACAGTGGTCCTGATTTCTCACCAGATGGACCAGGTGCTAGCGCTCGCAGACCAAGTGGTCGTGATGCAGGACGGTCGTGTGGCGGCTATTGAAGCCCCCGACCAGCTTTTTTTGCGTGACCGCCAGTGGTTCTTGGACCACGCCTTGGACTTGCCGGAGCCGGTGGCTTTCGCCAAGGACCTCGAAGACCACGGTTATCATTTTGACCATTTGCCAAAATCAGTGGCAGACTTGGCCGAGCAAATCAAGGGCCAGGTCGATTGGAATCAGGTAACCGTGCCAAATTCTTTGACTGGAGGTGACCGAGATGAATAACCTCGTGATTGGTCAATTTATTCCTGGCAAAGCCTGGCTTTACCGGGTTGATCCCAGAACCAAAATTTTGGTCACAGTAGTCTATGTCTTTCTCTTAATTTTTGCCAATACCTGGCCGGCCTACGCCCTTGCCACCTTGTTTTTGGCCCTAACACTGGTCTTAACGGGTCAAAGCCTTGGGCTTTACTGGCGGGGGATTAAGCCCGTGATGTGGCTCATTATCTTTACTGTCTGCCTCCAGCTCTTCTTTACTGGTGGCACGCCCGTCTTGTTCCATTGGCAGTTTTTAAAAATTACGTTGCCGGGCTTGATTAACGCCCTCTATGTGGTTTTGCGCTTTGTGCTGATTGTCCTGATGTCAACGGCCCTAACGCTGACGACACCGCCAACGGCCATTGCCAGCGCCATCGAGTCGCTTCTAAAGCCCTTGAAGGCGATTAAGGTACCGGTTGCTGAACTGGCCTTGATGCTTTCAATTGCCTTGCGCTTTGTGCCGTTGCTGATGCTGGAAACGGATAAGGTGATGAAGGCACAAAAGTCGCGGGGGATGTCACTGTCCACCGGTTCACTTATCAAGAGGTCAAAGGCCGTTTTGCCTTTGTTGATTCCGCTCTTTATTGGGGCCTTGCAACGAGCGCTGGACTTAGCCAACGCCATGGAAGTTCGCGGTTTTGAATCTGCGGATAACCGGACACGGTACCGGGTCCTATCTTTTAGCAAACAAGACTTAGTGGCGGCTTTGGGGACTGGACTCTTTGTCCTTCTTTTTATCGGATTACTATGGATCAATTAAACAACATTAGCAGGAAGGGAGCCGCCGATGCCGCGTTATCGTGCGATTGTCGCTTACGACGGGTCTGATTTTTTAGGCTTTCAAGTACAAAGTAAAAATGGGGTGGAACGCCACCGTACTGTTCAAGGGGAATTAATCAAGGCCGTCAACCAGATGGGCAAGAATCCCGCTGAACGAATTAAGGTTGTCGGAGCCTCACGGACCGATACTGGCGTTCACGCCAATGGTCAGGTCGTTCATTTCGACCTGCCTTTTAATATTCCGGGCGAGGGCGTCCGTAAAGGTTTGAATACTATCCTGCCCAGAGATATTTTGATTAAGCAGGTGGACCAGGTGTCAAATGACTTCCACGCTCGTTTTGCCTCCCACCAGAAGCGCTACTACTATCGGGTTTCGACGCAAGACTATGTCGATCCCTTTAAGCGCCGTTATACCGGCCACTTTCATTGGCATTTGGACCCGAAACGCATTGAACAAGCTCTGCCTGATTTGATTGGGGAACATGACTTTGCCACCTTTGCTGCCTCTGGGAATCAGACGGCGACGACCGTTCGGACCATCACCAGAGCCGAAATCGCGGTCAAAGAAGATGAACACGAACTTGTCTTTACTTTCGAGGGGAACGCCTTCCTGTACAACCAGATTCGCATTATGGTTGGCGTTTTGCTGGAAATTGGCACGGGCCGTCGGGCCGTGGATTCGATTCCAGCGTTGATTGCTGCCAAGGACCGTGAGCAAGCGGGTTACACGGCGCCCGCAGCCGGTTTATATTTGGACGAAGTAGCGTATAATAGTTTGTGAGTTAGGATAATTTTTCGCTTTAAAAAATCAGCTGGCGCTTTTGCTGGCTGAGGAAGTGATGGTAGTCGACACACGGAGGTTAACATGACATTATTTGAAGAATATATGCAGGCTGCTCGGGGACTGATTTTTGTGGCAACGGCCAAGGATGAACAGCCAAGCCTGCGCATCATGGGCTTTGCGGCTGATCCAGACCATCCCAACGTCTGGTACCTGGTTTCACAGCCAGATACGGCGAAGATTGCTGATTTGGACCAGAATGAAAAGGTTGCCATCATGACACCTTTGAATGAAAACGGGGCTCGAATCGAATCCAACCAGGTGACCATGGTGCGTTCCAAGAAAACTTGGCAGGATGTGCAATCTTACTTTACCAACCCTGTTTTCTTGAAGAACCATCCGCACCCTGAAGAAGAAGTGTTGTTGGAATTAACCTTTAAGTCTGCCCGTTTGGCTGCCTATGCCGGTACCGAAGTAGTGACTTTTGCTTAATTGAGCGGGTCGATAGCCAATGGCGAAAAGCTAGCTGTGTTAGCAGTCAAGCAGACTAGGCGAGTAATCGTAAATTTTTTACCTTTAAATTGAAACATCAAAAAGCCCCAACCAATGAATCATGGTTGGGGCTCCTTTTTATCAGTGCTGCCAGTAAACTGAAAAAGTTTAATGAGGAGAAGTAGGGTCGTGGCTAGGGCGACGGTTTGCTAGTTGGGGGGTGACGGGGAGAAGAGTATGGGACTCCAATTTGTCTTGGTTAGCAAACCGGGCAGCGTTCGGGTAGCCAGTGTTCTCAATGATTGAATCTGAATTTTTTTGAAAGAAGAGCAATGCTTATTCACATTACTCGGCATGGTTATTTTTTACATTTGCCTGTTTTGTAAGAATGTGTTTCGCATTGTTTTTCGTAATTGGTGTGCTTGGTTGAGCGATTTTAGTGGGTGCTTGCTGCTGCTGCTGTAAGGGGTTAGGCCCAGCTGAAGCAATGGCAGTATTACCACCTAGCACAATCAAGGTCATTAAAACGATAAAAATCCAGAAGGGCTTTGTTTTCCATATATCTCTAAGATGTAGCATACGGATTCCTCCTATATGGGTACTATAACACGACTGTGACTTATTTGTCACATTAAATTAAATACTTTGTAACATAACATTGAACATTAGAATTTTTTGGGCTCTTTTCTGAAGAAAAGGGGCTTGAATAGAACTGATTTTTTTGATGGAAAATCAGCAAGAAAATCGGGAAAATAATTGACAGTGCCGGCCTTAATGGATATAATAGTTGTTGGTATTGTTTACCTCACGATAAGCCCCGGAAACTTATTGTAAAAGTTAGGTAAGGAACGACCTAACATGTAAACAACTAATCAAAGGAGCGCGCCATGCGTACAACATTTTTAGCAAAGCCTAGCGAAATCGAAAAGAAGTGGTACATTATTGATGCCAAGGACGTCGTTTTGGGACGTTTGTCAACAGTAGTTGCTTCTATTTTGCGCGGTAAGAACAAGCCAACTTTCACACCTAACGTTGATATGGGTGACAACGTCATCATCATCAATGCTGGTGAAGTAAAGTTGACTGGTAAGAAGGCAACTGACAAGATTTACTACCATCACTCAAACCACCCAGGTGGATTGAAGGAACGTACTGCCGGTAACTACCGTCAATATGATCCAGAAAAGTTGTTGGAATTGTCAATCAAGGGTATGTTGCCTAAGACATCTTTGGGACGTAAGCAAGGTTTGAACTTGCACGTATACGCTGGAGCAGATCACAACCATGCTGCCCAGAAGCCTGAAGTACTTGACATCAACAAGTTGGTCTAAGAAAGGAGTGCCGATAATATGACTGCAGCAGTACAATATGCCGGAACTGGTCGTCGTAAGAACTCAGTTGCTCGGGTCCGTTTGGTTCCTGGTAACGGTGCCATCACTATGAATGGCAAGTCAATCGAAGACTACATTCCTTTCCCTAACTTGCGTGAAGTTGTTTTGCAACCATTCAACGCTACAGATACATTGGGTAACTATGACGTTTTGGTTAACGTTAATGGTGGTGGTTTCTCTGGTCAAGCCGGAGCCACTCGTCACGGTATCGCCCGTGCCTTGCTCGTTGTTGACCCAGACTTCCGTCCTGCATTGAAGCAAGCTGGTCTTTTGACCCGTGATGCTCGTATGAAGGAACGTAAGAAGCCAGGTTTGAAGAAGGCCCGTAAGGCTTCACAATTCTCAAAGCGTTAATCTTTACATTATCGTTTTACGAGAACATGGAAAAGCACCAACCGATTGCGGTTGGTGCTTTTTTGTCGTGAATGCTAAACAATAACTTTTTGTTGATAAAATTTGGGCGATTATTTTTACCCAAGCAGAATATATTTTGTTGAACGTCCGGCACCAGTCATCTGAATTTTATTTCCTTCCCTTAATTCCAGTAAGGCTCTTTCAATCGTCTTTTTACTGTACGTCGGAATAAGTGAAATCAGTTCGGATTTTGACAGGGGCTTTAATTGATTCTGCAATGTTTGTAGAATGAGCTCTTCTGCAGGGGTTTTATCTTGTTCTGAAAGAGTAATTCGCTCGTTTAATTCACGGTATGCTTGCAGTACGACGCTTAAAAAGTAATTGAGAAACGGCGCATAATCGTTAGTATTTTCATGCCAGCCTGTAGAACTATTTTCCAAAGACTCGTAGTAATCATTCTTTGTTTTTTCAATTAGTGCTTCAATACTGATATATTTGCCCACATCAAATTTTGATTGATACAGGGTTAACAGCATTAATAAGCGCGACATGCGTCCATTGCCATCTCTAAAAGGGTGAATCGAAACAAAATCAAAAATAAAGGCACCGCAAAGGAGAATCGTGGGGAATTTATTTAGTTGTTGTGCTTCATTGTAGTCAGTACAGAGCTCTTCAATCAGTGTGGGGGTCATGTGAGCTGCAGGCGGAGTAAACCTGACTTTGGTTGAACCATCAGCGTATTGCGTGATGATTTGATTATTGATGTCTTTGAAATGACCGCCCCAAGTACTTTCTGTAAAACTAAGCAAGCGTTTGTGTAGGGTTAAAATCGTATTCCCAGAAACCGGAATGTAAGGGTAACTTTCATGGATAAGTTCTAAAACATCCCTGTACCCAGAAATTTCAGCCTCGCTTCGGTTATGCGGTGAGGTTTTCTTTTCAACTAATTGCTTCAGCCGGGTATCACTAGTGTAGATGCCTTCGATTCGATTAGAAGAATCTGTACTTTGAATTTTTGCAACTTCGACTAAACGATCTAAAATGGGTGTTTTTATTTTGTTTAAACCAGTGAGTTTACCACGTAATTCAAAAATCTGATTCATTTTGTTAATCATTTCTGGAGAAATAACAAGGTGATTGAGTGTTTGATAATCAAAATTTTTCAATGTCACTTTCTCCTTTCGATGTCATTTTATGCTTTTTGACATCGAAAATCAATTAATGGGTCGAATAGATTCCGTCATTATGATTGGGCTGATTTGTCATTCATATTAAGAAGCATCGACAAAAAATATAAAACTAGTCTAGGGTTGTAGCCTCAAATTTGCCCATAATAAAACCCCAGAATCTTGCTTTAATTCTGAGGTTCATATTATTTATTAATCAATTCAATGATGAAAGCTTAGTCAGCTGACAATGCATCGATTGGGTTCAACTTAGAAGCTCGACGGGCTGGCAACATAGCGGCCAACAATGAAATCAAGATTGCTAAGACGAATGCTGTCGTCACGTTGCCGGCAGTAATTTGAACGAAGGCGTAATCGGCAGTACCCTTCAAGGCAGCGTTGACACCGGCTTCGGCCAAGAAGGCCAAACCAGTAGCAAAGACTGCTGAAATCAGACCAGTGATCAATGATTCAGTGATGAACAACCATTGGATATCACCCTTTGATTCACCGATGGCACGGAGAATTCCGATTTCCTTAGTCCGGGCAGAAACTGACATGTACATCGTTACGATAATCATCAATGCCGAAACAATCAATGAGATACCGGCGATAGTTGCCAAAACGTTAGTTGCCAAGTTGACGTAAGTCTGGGCTTGGTCAATGATGCTCATAACAGAAGAAGTCTTGTAAAGGCGGTTAGAAGAATTGTCCTTGATTTGGTCAATCTTCTTCGTGGTTGCCTTGACGTTGTCCATATCATCAACCTTCAAGTTCAATGAATTTGGGGCAGTTGATAAGCCAGACTTTTCCATAGCAGCTTGCATGGTCTTTGTGCTGGTAAATCCTTGTGGGATACCTTGGCTGTTGGCCTTTGTCACACCAGCAATCTTAGCAGTGAATGTCACTGGAGTAGCTGACTGTCCGTTTTGGACTTGGTAAGTCATCGTGACTTCCTTGCCAATAGCATCCTTGTAGTTGCTGAAACCAAGACGCTTTGTCACAGTTGTTTCGTCTAAGAGCACTTCATTAGTCTTTGGTGCGTTACCGGCCTCGATTGAGTCGGTTGTGTCTTCTGAAGTCCAGTTTGTCAATGATGTAACGGTTGCTGATTTACCATTATAAGTCGTATTGACGTTGGTAGCGCTATAAGAATTTTCAACCTTTGACACGTGAGAAGTGTCTTTGATTTGCTTAATTTGGTCGGCGGTAAAGGTTTGCTTGCTACCACCGCCAAGTAGGGCGGCAGCGTTTGATTCGCCATCTGTCTCCTTGCTATAACGGGAGACGGTTACCGACTGCGGGTTGGCGACCTTGGCAATCTGGTCACCAATATAGCCGGAAATCCCATTGCCAAGACCTGAGAACAAGACCACGGCAAACAAACCAATGGCCGTTCCTAAGATAATCAATGAGTTGTGCTTGATGTTGTACTTAAAATGCTTAGCAGCAGTTCGGATGCTGGCCATCAAAGGCAATGGGCGGGAACCGAGCATTTCTTTATCGGTCGTTTGAAAGGCGGGCTTGAGACGCTCGTCAGATTCGATTTGGCCATCGGCCAAACGAACAATACGAGTTCCGGCATCGGCAACGGCCTGTGAGTGGGTAACGGTAATGACCAAACGACCTTCCTTGGCGATGTCGTTTAACAATTCCAGTACTTCAATTGTGTTTTCGGCATCCAAGGCACCGGTTGGTTCATCGGCGATGATGACCTTCGGGTCAGAAGCCAAAGCACGGGCGATGGCTACTCGTTGCTTCTGTCCACCAGACAGCTGATTTGGATACTTTTTGATTTGCTTTTCCAAGCCAACCTTTTGCAAAAGTTCCTTGGCTCGGTCTTCACGTTCCTTCTTACCTAACGTCGTCATGTCTAATGAAACTAAGACGTTGTCTAAGACGGACAAGTGGGAAACCAGGTTATAGGATTGGTAAATATAGCCAATCGTTTCCCGACGGTAACGATCCAATTCCTTCTCTTGCTTGTGGTCCAGCAACTTGCCCTTGACCAAAACTTCACCAGAGAAGTTACGGTCCAGCCCACCAATGATGTTCATCAGTGTTGACTTACCGCCACCGGATTCACCCAGGATGGAAACAAAGTCGCCAAGGTCGAAGTTCAAATCGATCCCTTTGAGGACTGGAAATTCTTCCTTCCCGAGGAAATAGGATTTCCTAATGTTCTTTAATTCTAAATATGCCATACGTGTCCTTTCACAATAAGCTTTAATATTGTTAAGTTATATTAAACCTTTTATTGCAAATAAAGTCAACCTATAATAAAATAAATTATCGACTAAGGAGACATAACCCTGTGAAAAGAGAAGAATTAAAACAATTAAACCGGCAGAAAATCTTAGCTGCCGCCACTGACTTGATGACACACCAGGGTATTCGGGCTACCAGTATGAAAGACGTTAGCTCAAAAGCAGATATTTCAATCGTCACTATGTATAAGTATTTTCCGACGAAAGAGGAGCTGACCGAGCAAGTCGTCTTGGATTTTTACCATAAACGATTTAAGCCAATCATCGAGATGGCAGACGGTTCAGATACAACCTTTGCCAAAATTATTAATGCTTTTAAAAAGGAGAAGGAAGAGTGTGAGCGGCTTTTGGGTGAGAATATCTTTTTCGAATTCCAACGAGTAATTAAGCATTCCAAGATTGTTTACGATTACTTATACAATACCCAAATGTCCTTGATAGCGACTTTGATTAAAAAGGGCCGAGCAAGTGGGGAAATTAATACACCTGCTAGTGACGATGTCATGCTGATGGTTGCTTCGTGGGTCTTTACTTACCTGGGAAAGATGGAAGAAAATTTGAGTAAGCAAAAAATTGAAGGACTCCAATTATTTTTGCAGTATGGGGCGTTGGGCCGACCAAAGGATTGGAAAAAACCGTTAGGATGATGGGAAAACAGACGTAGACGCTGTTGAATAAATAAGCAGTTTATTATCGACATTTGATCGGTAATGGGCTGCTTATTTTTTTTACATATTTATAGGGGAAATCAGCTGAAAACATTAGAAAAGATAGGGGAGTATTTTCTGTTTCTTTAATCATGTAAAAAACTTTAAGGGTAATGATTGTTTGGCAAATCAGGCTGATTTTAACGTGGTGATTTCGTTTATAAATAAAATTATGGTTAAAATTTCTTTTTTCTATTCTCATTCTGGATAAATACCCCGTTCTTTGTTATCATAAAAACGTTATTAGAGTGAAGTAATTTATGTAATATGGGAGATATTATGACAAGTAGAACAGAGTGGGAAGAGTACTTTGAATTAATCAATGATCGGCGTCCCAATGAAAACGAAATCGTAGAAGCCTTTCAAAAGGGTGAATTCGAAGATGAAGATTTGAAGCGGATGGCCGAGCAGGTGGCGCGTGAGCAAGCACAGCAGGTCCAACAGCAGGCTCCTGTAAATAATCAGGGTCAAAATGCCGGTCATGCCCAAGAACAGGCTTCTGTGAATAATCAAAATCAAAATGCCGGTTATGCCCAAGAGCAAGCTCCTGTAAATAACCAGAACCAAAATGCCGGTTATGCCCAAGAGCAAGCTCCTGTAAATAACCAGAACCAAAATGCCGGTTATGCTCAGCAACAGGCACCAGTTAACAACGAAAGCGATGACTTCAATCAAGTTGTCAATAATGAAGAAAAATCGAACCCTACATTGAATGATTTTAAAAATCAGGCCAATAACTTCTTTGGTTGGTACTGGGAACGTGCCGTTCACCCAACGAACCATTTGAATGATGAAAAGCCAAACACTGCCTTTTTGTGGTTAAGTTTGGCAATCACGTCTTTTTTGTCGGCCGGTGTTTTTTGGAATGTTCTTCGTCGTGCGGTTGATACCTTTTCAGACTATGCAAAAAACCAATTCAATGCAACAATCGCCAACAAGGTAAGTAGTATTGGTGGCCAGTTCTTGCCAACGGCTTTCTTCGATTTCCTGGTAGCCTTTGTGATTATTTTCTTGGCTGCTTTAGGTGGTTTGGCCATCGTGACCCGTACCAAGGTTGATTTTAAGCACTTGCTGAACCAATACTTGGCTTGGTTCCCAACTGCAAGTTTGTTTGCGGCTGCAAGTTTTATCTATTCATTTGTTGCCTCAGTCCCTTCTATTCAGAATATCTCAAATCCGAATACTTTCTTGTCAAATTTGGCAACGACGGTAGGTGTCTTGTTGGGACTCCTATTCTTGGCTATTGTTGTGAACCAGTACTCAGCTTACTATTTTGTGCAAAAGCACCAGGAAGGTAATGAAAAAATTGACTTGATTTGGTGGCAGTTGTTGCAATTCGTTGTAACCGTCGTTATTTTGGTCATTGCTTATGACGTTGTCGTTAGTCCAATGTTCCAGTCACTGTTCTCAACTATTTCTAGCGCCATTAGTAGCGCATATTGATGAGGATGAGAGGCGATAAAAATGGGACAAAGTGAATGGCGCAATGCCTTTAAAGAAAAGAATGGTCGTGAGCCCAGTTTAGATGAGTTTAAGCAGGCGAAGAAAAATGGCTTTGCCTTGCCCAAGACTGATTTGCCAAATGAGGCCGACCTAAAGGCCTGGATTCGTGGTTTTGAAAGCATCAATCACCGCCGGCCAACAGTTGAAGAAGTCAAGCAGCAAAAAAACTTAGCTGAAAATCCGGTGGACGAAACGGCTACTAACCAGGAACAAACACCTGGAAATCAGCCAAGTCAGCCGGTGCAACCCGTCCAAGTGACGCAGCCGGCCGAACCAATTCAACAGGAGGCGGAACAATTTGACCGCCGCCGTCAGCAAAAGCCAGCCCAGCCGGATGATGCTGGCCAAGAAGGTGGTAACAACCATCGAAATGGCAAGAAGAAGTCATCTAAGAAGCGCAAGTGGGTGATTTTCTTGTTGGCAGTGGCAGCTGTTTTGATTGCTTTGGTCAGCTATGGCTACAACTATTATTCATACGCAAACAGCTTGGACCGGGCAGCAACGGCCTTGAAGACGTATGATAAGGATAAGTATCAAAACATCACTGAGTGGTCAGATTCTCATAAGAAGATGACGACGGCTGATTTGACACCGCTTGCCAACTACATGCAAGACCAAAAGATGAGCAAGAGTGACACCGAAGATTGGATTAAAAAATCAGGTAAGGGTGTGCGCTTCGTTCGCGATGGTCAAACATTGCTGATTTTCCCACACTACACGCTGGAGATGGATCCCGTTGATTTGACGGTTAATACCAACCAATCTGGCTTGTCAATTTCCGTTAACGGTAAGGTTTTGACGGACAAAAGTGATTCAGATTATAGCGAAATGTTGAAGCATCAGGCGCCTGGTTTGTATAACTTTACGGCCCAAGGGAACCTGAATGGTCAGAACGTGAATACCCAGTCGAGCGACTACTATGGTGACAACAGTTCTGATACCGTTGACTTGAACATTAAGACGGTCAGCTTCACGGTCGAAAGTAATATAGATGGTGGGGATGTTTATGTGGCCGGCAATAAGGCGGGTACGATTTCTAACGGTAAGGCAGATATCAAGAACGTCGCCGTGACGAAGGGTGCCAAGGTCTACGTCAAGTCAGGTAGTGGTAGCGATGCTATCACGACATCATCTAAGTCGCTTTCAAGTATCGATGATGGTGATACTGTTGATTTGGATTCCGATAGCATTTTGAGTAATTCGGATGCCGAAGACCAGTTGAACGATATGGCTTCTGCTTTGACCTCTTATGCAAGCAGTGATGACACACCTTCTGGATTGGGTGACATCTTCAATGGTGGTTCAAGCAATAAGTCTTATCAGGACTTTAGCCAAATGATTCACCGTAATCGTTATGCCGCTTCGCGGAATGCCAATACCATCAACTTTGGTGATATTTCGGTTGACCAGGTCAGCGCTAAGTCCAAGAAGAATGCTGATGTGACCTTCGAAATCAAGGAAGACTTTAACTATACTTCCGATACTGATCCAGATAAGCATACTTCTGGAACGAAGACACAACGCTTCCAGTTGATTGCTCACATGGTTTATAACAGTTCTAAGGGAAAGTGGTTAGTTGATAGTATTGATCCAAATCAGAAGAAGCTTTCTGATGACGATAATGTTAACTAAAAGTTTTTAAGATTTGCTACCTTGACCGATTGGGGTGTGGACAAATCAGACTGGTAAATACTGCTATTAAGGCAACTTGGTGGCTAACAGATTTTACCGGCGATAAACAAATTGAAAAGCAGGTGCTAATCGAGTTTTGGATTAGCACCTGCTTTTTTTGTTATACCTATTTGACAAACTATATTATATGACATATAGTATTAGATGTTAAGGAGTATGATGATGAAAATAAAGATTCCGAATCTGGTTCTTGAGGCGGTTGTTTTACAGACATTGTCCGAAGAAGAACTTTACGGCTACGTAATCACAAAAAAAATACAGGAAGTCATTCCGATTTCTGATTCAACAACCTATCCCATCTTACGACGGCTTGAACAAAAAGGCTTTGTCACCACCCGGTCGGCAATCTTTGATGAACGAACCCGCAAATACTATCAGTTAACGAAAGAGGGAGAGGCGCAACTGGCTGACGCTAAGAAAGAGTGGCAGACCTTTGTTGAGCAGGTGAACGGCATTTTGGGAGAGTAACATGAACTATTTAGAAAAATTAGCAGCAGCACTTAAAGGATTACCAACAAAAGAAAAAGACGATATCTTAGAGTATTATCGTGAATACCTTGAGGATGGTGGATTGTCCGATGCAGAGGCAATCGAAAGTCTGGGCACACCGGAAGAGTTAGCAACAAAAATTAAAACGGACTATTATACCGAAAACGGCGAACAGGTGCCGCCCTATGGGCCACAACACACGACGGCGTATCGGGTTCTGATTTTAGCTTTGATCATCATCTCGCTACCATTAACCTTGCCATTCTTTGGTGGCATCTTCTTTTCACTCTTTATGCTCATCTTCGTCTTCTCGATTTTGATGCTATTGGCCACGGCCGCTGGAGTCGCCTTCTTTATTTACGGCCTCTTTGCGTTGTTCCACACTTTCTGGTCGGGACTGTTCTTTACTGGCTTGGGGATCATCTTTATCGGTCTGATGTTCTTGGTGATTCCGGGCATTATCTTCATCACGAAAAAGGTGATTCAGGGCATTGTTGCCTTGAGTCGCTGGCTTGTACAACTTTGGGAAAGGATTTAAGACAATGAAAAAAACGTTAAAATTAGGCGTCTTTCTGATGGGCGTTGGGGTAGTGATATCAAGTGTTTCCTTTGTCTTAGCCAAGCCCGGAGAAATTGATTTTAATCGAGTGCTGACACGTGATTTGTCTCACATCAAAACGGAAACGCACGATATCACTCCAGATAAAAGTCAGCTAACAAATGACAATATCCAAGGTGTACAAGTTGACACCAATAGCTTTGACATCGTGGTCAAGAGCGGTGACCAGTACAGTGTCCAGGAAATTGACTCCGCTGATCACGCAGTATTTGAGACTAAGGTTGAAAATCAGCAGTTGATTATCAGCAAAAAGTCCAAAAAGGGCAATAATTACCAATCTGGGGAACCACGATTGGAAATCACCATTCCACGAAATACCAAACTGCAAAAGATGACCATTCAAAGCGAGAATGGCGATATTAAGTTAAAAGACATCAGCACGAACCAAGTTCAATTAACCAACACAAATGGCGATATTGAATTGAAGCAAGTCACTATCGACGGTGGTGGCAATGTTACCAACAAAAATGGTGATATCGAAGTCGAACAAAGTCAGTTACCAATTGTTGAGGCTGAGACGAAATCTGGTTCGCTTTCAATGAAGCGAGCCTACCATGTCAGTTATGGCGATGGCGCTAATTTGCATTTGATGAATCAGTCCGGCGATGTTGATTTGGACTAAAGGAGAAAAACCATGGCATTACTCGAACTAACCCACGTACAGAAGTCCTATCCGGACAGCCAAAACAAGCAGGTCTTGCAGGATATTTCACTGACCATCAATGAGGGGGATTATGTCGCGATTATGGGCGAGTCCGGTGCTGGTAAGACCACGCTGTTAAATATTATGGCGACCCTCGATAACCCAAGTGACGGGTCCATTAAGTTGAATGGGGTGGAGACCACTGATTTGTCAGACGGCAAGAAGGCGGTTTTCCGACGAGAAAACCTCGGCTTTATCTTCCAGTCCTTTGATCTTTTGGACATTTTTAATAACCGCGACAACATTAATTTGCCATTGGTTTTGACCAAGGCTCCTAAGTCTGAAATGGACAGCCGCTTGAATGAATTGGCCCCACGCCTGGGTATCCAAGAACTTTTGGATAAGTATCCTAGCCAGATTTCTGGTGGACAACGGCAAAGAGTGACCGCTGCTCGTGCTTTGATTACGCGGCCAGCACTGATTTTGGCCGATGAACCAACCGGGGCATTGGATTCCAAGACCGCTCAAGAAATGTTGTCGATTTTTCAGGACGTGAATGCGGCGGGACAGACCATCGTGATGGTCACTCACTCATCGTTGTCCGCCTCTTATGCTAAGAAGACCCTCTTTATCAAGGACGGACGAATTCAAACTGCCTTAGACCGGGGCGAAATGGGTCAGGAAGAATACCTGTCAGCCATCTCCAACCAGCTAACGGAGTTGACGAAAGTAGGTGCATAAGATGTTGAGTCTTCGTTTTGCACTGCAAACACTCAAAAAGGATTTTCGCCACTACGCCCTCTTTATTTTTGCCAACGCTTTCTTGTTGATGGTTAACGCGATGTTCTTCGCCATTCGCAATAACCACAGCATCGCTACTTCCGAATATGGCAAGATTATCAAGGCCGTGATGGTCTTGGGCTTGGTCTTATCACTTTTGGTCGGCGCAGTCTTTATTTTCTACGCCAATTCCTTCGTGTCCGGTCGGCGGCAACGGCAAATCGGGACGCTCTCGATGTTGGGGATGTCGCGCTTTCAGGGCTTTATGGTGGTGGCCTGGCAGTCACTTGGCCTGTGGTTCATCACGACGGTCATCGGGCTGGCGGCTTCATTTGGTGCCTTGTTCATTGCCTTTCCCGTGTTAAATCAGTTGGCAGGTGGCCAGGATTACCGGGTTGCCTTTGACTGGAATACGGTGGTCACGGTGGGGCTGATTTACGCAGCGTTGTTTTTCCTGATGACCCTGATCGAAGGATTTAAAATCGGGCGGACAAGCTTGATTGATTTGACCAAGTCCGACCAAAAGGTTGCCAAAGAACCAAAGGCGAAGGCCTTCCTGGGCATTACGGGCTTTGTGATTCTAATCGCTGGTTACTGGTTGGCTTTGACAACGAAGCCAAGCTTGAACGCCTTGTTCTCCTTTATCTGGGCGGTCGGCCTGGTGATTGTCGGCACTTATCTAGTGATGATTGTTGGTATTGGTTGGCTCTTAAAGCGCTTGCGCAAGAACCAAAAGTATTACTATCAGGACAAGCATTTTGTCCCCGTTTCGGGACTCTTGTTCCGAGTGAAGAACAATGGGGCCGGCTTGGCCACCGTTGCCTTGCTGTTCACGACCATCGTTGTGGCCTTGACGGCAGCGATTTCGATGCAGCAAGTAACTAGCAAGTTTGGCCAGTACCTGCCTTACGATACAACGATTACGAGTACTCAGGCGTTGTCACAAGACCAGTTAAATCAGGTTCAGCAAAGCGCCCAAGAGCACAACTTAACTTTGAGCGCTAGTCATGAACTCGAAGCAACTAACGCCATTTTGGCCAAGGTCAGCGACGAGGGTAAAATCAGCCGCTTTACTGGCACTGGCGACGTCATGTCAACACCGCTTTTCCGGGCCATGACGGCCACGAGTTTGAAGCAGTGGCAGGGACAATCCGTTTCGTTGGCCAGTGATGAGGTCGGTATTTACGCAACCCATCAGAAGCAGGTGCCAACAAAACTGCAAATTGGTGGTAAGACCTACAAGGTGAAGACCATCAGCCAATTTACTTCACCGGATTCAACCGCACCATCCGGCCCAAGTTATTATTACTTGGTCGTGAACCAGCAAAGCCAGCTGGATGCCTTCTTGAAGGATGTTCAGGCACCGGCAAGCAATGATGGTGGTGTTCAGGTGGAAATCTCGGACATGCCGGATGCGGTGACCCACCTCTATGCTTATGATGTGAAGGGGACGAAGAAAAATGAAATTGCCTTTAGCAAGGACTTGAGCAAGATTTTCCAACAGACGGGTGGCCAGGTCACAGACCGAGCCGACGCCGTGCAAAGCATCGAAACTGTCTTTGGTAGCTTGGTCTTCGTCGGTGTCTTGACGGCTGTTGTGTTGACCTTTACCACAGTCTTGATTGTTTACTACAAGCAAGTCGCCGAGGGCTTGGTTGACCGGCAAAACTTCAAGAAGATGCAACGAATTGGCCTGAGCCTGGCGGAAACCAAGCAAATGATTAACCGCCAAATTCGTCTGCTCTTCGGTTTGCCACTCTTGTTGTTGGTTTTGAACGCCTTCTTTGCCTTCCCAATCTTGAAGACGGTCTTCAAAACTTTGGGGATGTTTGACCCAACGATTTTCATCCCAGTTATGGTCACAATGACGGTGATTGTCATCCTGATTTACCTGGTGATTTACTGGCTAACATCCAAGCGTTATCAACAAATTGTTAACCAATAAAAGAATGGTCTGGACTCTGAAAAATCAGCTTCCATGACTTTAGACTAAAAGACGAACTCTACTGCTAATGCGGTCGGGTTCGTCTTTTTCTGTACATAAAAAATAGACAGCCACGTTAGTGACTGTCTATTGGCTTTGGCTTACAAGATTCTGTGACCGCATTGACGCGAATGCTGCCACATCGGTGACTGTCGTTTTGCCCTGGCTTACAAAGCCAAAGTATTGAAAATATTCATGAGCAAGCGCGTCTCTTCGATGTTGTGGACACGAATCAACCGGCCACCGTTCATGACCATGTTGTATTCAACCAACAAAGATGAAATCAGGCGGTCATCGATCTCGCGGTCGAAGAGTGTGCCCATAAAGCTCTTGTTGGAAACACCGGCCAAGATTGGCAGACGGCGGTCAGCCATAGCCCGGATGGCCTTGATCTTAGTAACGTCTTCGGCAGCGATTTCTTCCTTGGTGATGCCCTCGTAGCGAGAAGTAAAGCCAACTCCTGGATCCAAGATGATGTTTTCGTCCTTCAGGCCACGGGCCTTTAGTTCGCTGACCTGGTCGTCGAGGTAGTCAAGCAAGGATTGGTGGACATTGTCGGTTGGCTTGTCACGATTGTTGTAGGTCGTGATTACTGGTGCCTGGTAGCGTTCGACCAAGCCGAGCATTTCTGGCGTGTCAAAGCCGGAAATACTATTGATCACTTGAACGCCGTGGTCCAAGGCCCGTTCGATGGTAATTGGATTGTTGGAATCAACTGACAGGATAATGTCTGGGAAGGCCTTTCTGATTTCCTTCAAGTAGGGTTCCATTCGGCTGAATTCCTCATCGGCACTCATGTCACCGGCCTTGGGATTAGTGGACTTACCGCCGATATCAAAGAAGGAAATGCCCATAGCGATTTGCTCTTCGATACGGCCAAGGTATTCCTTTAAGTTGTGGTCCTTGCCATCGTAAAAGGACTCGGGTGACAAGTTCATGATGGAATGAATCATGGGCTTATCGGTGATATCAAAGGACCGGTTACCGGCCGCAAAAAAGATTTGGCTGTCTTTGTAGATGGCCTCGAGTTCGTCCGTAGGGATGATTGAGTTTTGCTTGAAGTCGGCAATCACAGTTTCCAGGTCGCGGTGGGTGATTTGGAGTAGGTCCTGATTTCCCTGAGTGGTAAAGCGGTGGTTGTGCTGGGCAAAATAGTTGGCCAGGCCGTTTTTTTGGTCTGCGGGTAAATCAGTAAAGGCAATCGTCATTTGACTGCCGGCAATTAAGGGATTGAAAGTTGCTTGATCAATGTGCTTGATGGACATTGCTAGTCTCCTCGTTCTTTCGGTCATTAAGGGGCACTTTTAAGGTATAATGGTAAGTAATTCGTTAAAACCCTATCGATTAATCATATCATCATTTTTATGATAAGAAATAGGGTTTTCTGTTTACATTATGAGGTCGTGTCATGTTGACAATTAAGTTAAATAATATGAAGTTCCATTCCTATATCGGAGTTTACGCCGAGGAAAAGAAAATCGGACAAAACATCGAAATTGATTTGGCCTGTCAAATGCAGTCAGACCAGTCGCGTTACACGGATGACCTGACGGATACTGTTAGCTATGGGGCCATTTATCGGATTATCGAAAAGACTGTTGCCGATAGCCGGGTTGACCTCGTCGAACGCTTGGGCCAGCAAATCTTTGATGATATTCGAGCCGTCTATGATGCCGAAATCGTGGCCATGTCGCTGAATATTCGCAAATTAGCTGTACCGGTTAATGGGATTTTCGATAGCGTTGAAATTACGTTGACGGATACCGGCAAGCGGGGTGCTGACCAATGATCACCTATCTGAGTATTGGCAGTAACCTGAACGACCGGTTGGCGGCCATCAATGCCGCCTTGCAGGCGTTAGCTGGCGATGACCAAATCACGGTGGACCGGGTGTCACGGATTTACGAGACAAGCCCAGTTGGCGGTGTCAAGCAAGACGACTTTTACAATATTGCCGCCAAGGTGGAAACGACCTATTCGGCCCACGACCTCTTAGATAAGATTCATCAAATTGAGGCTGATTTGCACCGCGTTCGTGAGATTCACTGGGGTCCGCGAACCATTGACTTAGACATTCTCTTCTATGGGAATGAACAAATCGACGATGAGGTGCTACAAGTCCCACATCCGGAACTTTACCGGCGGAAGTTTGTCCTAGTGCCGCTGTTAGATCTCTTTGATGCTGATGACCCAGCTTACCAAAAGTTTCAGGAAGCCAGTCAGGCTTTGCCGGCCGACCAGGCGGTCCGAGTTGTTGCTGAAAAATTAGAATATTAATTAATGGAAAAGACCATGGATAGTAAAAACCAAAAAATTATTGAAGATGCAGTGCGGGCCATTTTGACGGCGGTCGGCGAAGATGTGAACCGGGAAGGCCTGTTGGAAACCCCAGAGCGGGTGGCCAAGATGTATGCCGAAGTCTTTGGCGCGGTCAATACTGATTTTACCAACTTTACCGTCTTTGACTCAACGGAAGACGACGTTGACCAAGAAATCATCACGGTTAAGAAGATTCCTTTTTACTCAATGTGTGAGCACCATCTCTTGCCATTCTTCGGCGAGGTTTCGTTGGCCTATATCCCCAGCGACGGGAAGATTGTCGGCTTAAGTAAGGTGCCCCGGCTGATTGGCCACGTTGCCAAGAAGCCCAATGTCCAGGAACGCTTGACCTCTGAAGTGGCTCAGAAGTTAGACGAATTAATCCACCCCAAGGGGATTGCCATCGTTGTTCGTGCCCGCCACATGTGCATGGAAATGCGTGGGGTGCGCAGTGTCGGTAATATCACGGAAACGACCTACTATATGGGCGAATTCAAGGGTGATTTGGCCAAGCAAAGTCTCTTTTTGCAACAGGCATAAGTGTTGCTGAAAAAATCAGAATCGGACTGTCGGCCGTGGCTGCAGTCCAGCTAGATAAGTTGACGGCTGGGCTGGGCCGGCTGACCAGCAGCATGATCAGTTTGTAGTTCGTCTAGCCAGTTGAGTAGCAGTGCAAGCGGTTTGCAGTTCGTCCAGTTAGTTGAGTAGCAGTGCAAGCGGTTTGTAGTTCGTCCAGTCAGTTGAGCAGCAACGCAAGCGGTTTGCAGTTCGTCTAGCCAGTGAAAGTACAAGGAGGTCACGGTGAAAAATGTAGATAACGACCAAACTTATCAACAGGCGTTGGCCATTCTGGAGAGCATTCCGGCTGGTATGAAGTACAAGGAAGAGATTGACCGAGTGGCCTTCTTGCGCCAAATTATTGGTTGGCTCGGTTTTGACCGCCTTTCAAGTAAGGTCATCCGTCTGGCCGGCACGAACGGGAAGGGTTCGACCGGAAAGATGGTGACAAACTTCTTGGTGGCTAGTGGGCTGACCGTCGCCGGCTTTAACAGCCCGCATTTGTTTGAAGTTCGGGAAGAGATTACCTGGAACGGGGATGCAATTGCGGAGGCTGATTTTGCCCAGGCCTTCTTTGACATGCTGGTCGTCTTGGACGACCACGGGGTGGACTTGCTGACTGAAATTTCCAGTTTTGAGGCGTCCTTCTTAACGGCCATGGCCTTTTATATTCGCCAAAACCCAGACAACCTGGTTTTGGAGGCCGGCCTGGGTGGCGAATTGGATGCAACCAATGCGATTCCCCGGTCAGACTACACGATTTTGACCCGGATTGGCATGGATCATATGCGGATTTTGGGCGATAATTTAACCGCCATCGCGCAAACGAAAGTGCGGATGGTCCGCGAGGGTGAAACCATTATTTCCTATGCCCCACAACGGCCGGAGGTCGATGAGGTAGTGGCAAAAATTGCACAAGAGCGAGGCAACCGCGTCTTTTCAGCCGCCATGGTCGAAATTGACCAGGTGGCAGAAAGCGGTACGAAGCGAACGGTCACCGTCACAGTTGGTGACCAGGAAATCAAGGATATCCAGCTGGGGCTGCAGGGGTCTTATCAATTGGGCAACTTGCAGACAGCCATCGCCACCTGGCAGGTCCTGTCCCAAATCGATGGTGTCAGCAAAATTTCATTGGCTGCCTTAAAATCAGGGATTGCCACGGCCCACATGCCAGGGCGTTTTGAGTACTTGCAGGAGGAACCCCGACCGGTGATTGTCGATGGGGCTCATAATGTTGATGGCATCAATGCCCTGATTGAAACCGTGCAGGGTTCCTTTGCCAACCGACGTAAGGTATTGATTGTTGGCTTTTTGGCTGATAAGGATACACTGACTTGCGTTCAAGACCTGTGTGCCTTGGAGGAGACAACTTTTATCGTGACCACGCCAGATAACCAGGACCGGCAGTTGGCCGCCGAGGACCTCTACCAAGAATTCTTGAAGTTTACCGATGCAAAGCGGGTGCTGACGATTGCTAATCCGGCTCAGGCGACCCAATATGCGCTGGAACACTTTGACCAGGAGAACGATGTTGTCTTGGCCACGGGCTCCTTTTACCTCGTTAAAGAGGTCATCAAGGCTGTTCGTAACCAATAAATTAGTAAAAAAACCAGCAATTGCTGGTTTTTTTTGTTGCTTGAAAAGCCGGTGGCTAAGTTGATTTTTTATAGATTTTAGTCATAAAAAAAGTCCCCAAGCGGGGACTTTTAAAATGAAATTACATAAACATCACGGCGAAGACGATTAAACCAACGACGATTCGATACCAACCGAAGGCCTTGAAGTCGTGTGTTTGCACGAACTTCAACAACCACTTGATAGCAACAACGGCAACGATAAAGGAAACGAAAGTTCCGGTTGCCAAGACGGCCCATTGTTCGCCCGTGAAGGTGTTGCCCTTCAAGAGGTAAGAACCAACCTTGAGGATGGTGACCCCAACCATGGTTGGGATGGCTAAGAAGAAACTAAATTCAGTGGCTACATAACGGCTGGCACCCAAGATAATGGCACCCAAGATGGTTGCCCCTGAACGACTTGTACCAGGCACGATTGACAAAGCTTGGAACAAACCAATAAAGAAGGCTGTGCTGTAACCAATGTTTGCTAAGCTACTAATCTTAGGGGCTTTGTTCTTGTAGATGTTTTCAATCACAATGAACAAGATACCATAAACAATCAAAGCAGTCGCAACAACGGCTGGCTTGTGCAAGTGCTCATCCATAAAATCATTCAATGGCAAACCAATAATGATTGATGGCAGGCAGGCGATAATCACCTTGAACCAGAGGACCCAAGTATCCTGGCGTTCCCGCACAGTCTTCTTGGCGCTAAATGGGTTCAGCTTGCTGAAGTACAAAATCACGACAGCCATGATGGCACCGAATTGAATCACGTATTCAAACATGTTTTCAAAATCTTTACCCTGGCTGATTTGGACGAATTGGCTCACCAAATCAATGTGGCCAGTTGAACTGACCGGCAAGAACTCTGTTAATCCTTCGACAATACCAATAATAATGGCTTTAAAAATGTCAAGCATAATCTCTCCTAGTATTTCTGGAATGCAAAACGCAACCGAATACCCATAGGCATTCGGTTACGGTTTGTAATAACAAACAAGAGCCGCCCGTTTCTTGAAAAAGAAGGGCCAGGCGACATCTGGCGGTGCTTTAGCCTTAATAGGTTAGAATTCATCGTCAAAATCAGTTTACCACAAAGCCTCGTGTTCAAACCTGAGTTTTGGATAAACTTAAACAGTTTTTATTAAATTAGTGGATTGGCAGGCTTGGCGGGTAGAATCAGTTTGAATTAACGGCAAGGGAAGGGAATTGGCATGGGATTTTGGCAAGTGAAAGGACCCTATATAATAGAAGGAAGCTGATTTAAACGAACAAAAAAAGCGCCCGTGTGAACACGGACACTTTGATTAACTAAACACAGTCAATTAAATTGTTGCCACTTCTTGGTTACGGAAGCGTAAGTAGCAGTAGCCGCCGAAGACGATTACCCAAATGATGGCCCCAGTAGCGGGAATAACATCGTTTGGATTAGCGAAGAGTGACAAGAAGACGAGGACGAAGGATACGATGGTAATTGGACTCGTGTAACGGTATCCAGGCATCTTGAAGCCATCCGGCATGAATTCTGGTGAAACACGGAAACGTCGGTGAGCGACCATCGTCATCAAGTAGACTACCAAGTAGAGGTCACTGGCACCACCAGTAACGAACTGGAAGGCATCGCTGATAGATGGGATGGAAGCAATCACGGGTGCGAAGAGCAACAGTGCGCCGGAGAAGAGGATGGCAGGGGTTGGAATACCAGCCTTAGCAATCTTAGCCAATGGCTTCCAGTCTAACTCGCGAGAAAGCTGGTAGAGGTGTCGACCACTTGAGAAGAGGACACTGTTCAAAGCTGAGGAAGCAGAAGTCAAAACCACGAAGTTAATCACAGCTGCGGCTGCTGGCATACCAGCCAACTTGAAGACTTGCACGAATGGACTGTTGCCGGCAGTGATGCTTGTCCATGGCATGATGGACATGATGATGATTAAGGCGCCGATGTAGAACAACAAAACACGGTAAACGGTTTCGTTAATGGCCTTCTTCAAAACCTTGCGAGGGTTCTTGGTTTCACCAATGGTGATGCCGACGAATTCCATCCCGGCCATCGCGAAGAAGACCATTGGGATGGAGCCAAGGAAGGCTTGGAAGCCGTTAGGGAAGAGACTAAAGTTATGGAAAATGTTTCCAAAACTGGCCGTTGCCCCACCAGGGCTCTTAAAGCCGGTCATGACCATGAAGATTCCGGTCACAATCAACGAAATGATGGCGATGATTTTGATCATCGCGAACCAGAATTCTGTTTCACCAAAGGCCCTGGCTGCCAAAATGTTGAGCAAAACCAAGACGGCGAGGAAAGAAATTTCAATCACGGCCGTGTTCCAGGTTGGGAACCAGAACTTGACATAAGTTGCAATGGCCGTCAATTCAGACATTCCGGCAAAAATCAGTGCCAACCAGTAGGTCAAGCCAGCAAAGACCCCGGGGCCTTTGCCCAAATACTTAGAGATAAAACCAACGAAGGTGTGTTGGTCGGGTTGTGAGTAAAGCATTTCACCGATGGCGCGCATCATGAAGAAAAAGAGCGTGCCCAATACGGCGTAGAGAATTAAAATTGTGGGGCCTGATTTTGAAATCGTTGAGCCCGCACCCAGGAAAAGTCCGGTTCCAATGGTACCGCCGATGGCAATCATTTGCACGTGACGGTTGCTTAGAGAGCGCTTGGTTCCGTCTTGATTAACCTCGGTCTCTTGAATAGGTTGTGCCATAAGCATCCTCCTTCTACTTTGAATCTTAGATTCAAACGAACAATTATCATAAATTCCTAATATAAGTCTGTGTTTCGTTGCGATTTCGTCTATCATAGAATGAAAAGATTATGCGAAAAGGATTTTTGTTAGGAAATATGACATTTACCCTTGGGTTAGCAAAGAGTAAGTGTTAAGTAAAAAGGCGAAAATTTGGCGTTTTGGAGATTTTTATGAAAGAAAAAATGATTCTAAAAAAAATTGATTAAAAAGTCAAAAAAGAGAGGAAATTTATCTTGTTTAAAAAGTAACTTGACGTTTTTGGGGCAAAAAATTCGAGCTCAGATGAACTAATGAAATCTTAGTGGGCCAGAATTTTAACCGTTAAATCAATCGGAAAATTCCCAAAAAATAAAAAATGACCATTAAGGTCATTTAGCAGCAACGGCTTGGTCAGTAGCACTAAGTTGTTGAATGGTTTGGCTGATTTTGTCGATAGCCTGGGCCAAATCGTCTTGATTCACAATCAATGGTGGCAAAAGACGCAGCGTGTTGCCACGGGCAGAGAGGGTCAGGATGCCTTCTTTTTGGAGGGCCTGAATGACCTGACCAACAGGCAGAGAATCAGCCAAGTGAATCCCAACCATCAAACCGGCACCACTGATGCCAGTGACGGCTGCTAGCGGACTGAGTTTTTGTTCCAGCTGGTCAAAGAGCCAGTCACCCTTGGCCTGGACTGTGGCCAAGAATTCGGGGTTCAGTTGCTTCAAGACTTCCTTAGCGGCGGACATCACGACCTTGTTGCCACCAAAGGTCGTGCCATGGTCACCTGGCTGGAAGTGCTTGGCAACACTTTCCTTGGCGAGGAGGGCCCCAACAGGCAGGCCATTCGCCAATCCCTTGGCCACCGTAATCATGTCTGGTTCCAAACCGTAGTGTTCAAAGGCAAAACGGTGACCAGTCCGGCCCATGCCGCTTTGGACTTCGTCAATAATCAACAGGGTACCGGTTGCATGACACTTGTCTTGCACTTGGTGCAACCATTCTGCCTGCCCAACATTAATGCCACCTTCACCCTGGATGACTTCGAGAATCACGGCAGCGGTGTCCTCGGTAATCGCATCGAGGGCAGCTGGATCGTTAAATGGCACCATCTTGACTGCCGGCATCAAAGGAGCGAAGCCTTCTTGAATGTGGGGATAGCCTGTCACAGATAGCGAACCGGTGGTCCGGCCATGGAAACCATAGTCAAAGGCAACGAGCTCGTGCTTGCCAGTCGCCTTGTGGGCTAATTTAATCGCGGCTTCATTGGCTTCGGTCCCAGAGTTACAGAAAAAGGCCTGGTAACCATCTGGGCAGAGGTCTGCTGCGACTTCTTCGGCGAGCTGGTTTTGGTATAAGTTGGTAATATGCCAGACCTTTTCCACCTGGTCGGCCACGGCCTGCTTAATTTGCTGGTTGCTGTAGCCAAAGTTGCAGACACCAATACCGGCAGTCAGGTCGAGGTATTCCTTACCCTGGTCGTCGATGAGATAAGCATCGTGTCCATCCACGATGTCAAAGGGGAATTGGTCGTAAGTATGCATAGTCGTTGTCATGGTAAAGCCTCCTATTGGTTCTACTGGTCTGTTTTAGGATGGCGAAAATCAGGGACTTGTTCGCCGTTTTCCACTACTAAGCGGTCAAGAAGGCGCACTTAAAAAAGCCTGGGCTTACAGTCCCCAAAAAAGCGAGATAAAATTGTCGATTTTTTGTCCGTATCATAGTTCTAACTTTGTTCCTTGGCCAAGGTGATTGGTAATGGTAATCTTGTGGACACCATGGTGCAGAGCGGAAAACGCGGCCTGGAGCTTGGGCACCATGCCAGCGGTAATCAATTCCTGGTCAATCAATTGGTTGGCTTTGAGCGGGTTAAGGGCTGTAACGACTTCTTCGTTGACGAGGACTCCCGGGACATCGGTTAAGAGGACCAGCTGGTCGGCTGATGCCATGGTAGCCAGTGCCTGAGCAGCTGAGTCGGCGTTCACGTTGAGGGTGCCATTTGGGCCGCTGGCGAGTGAGTTGACCAATAACACGGGGTTTTGCTCGTTGCTCTCTTGGTTAACCTGTGCCAGCACCGCTTCATCGATGCCCGTGACCTCGCCGACCTCGCCATACGTGTCCTGATCAAGGTAGTCGGCGGTGAAGAGGGGACCGGCTTCTTGGTTCACGGCGAGGGCTGGGATACCTTCCTGGGCCAGCTGATTTTGAAAATGAGGCTGGATGACGTTGGTCAACAGGTGGCTGGTGAGGGCCAGAACGCTTGGTGGCGTGACGCGAATTCCGTCAATCTTTTCGGTTGGTAGGTCAAAGAAGGCACAGGTGGAGGAAATCAGTTGCCCACCACCGTGCAGGATGACCACTTGCTGGCCTTCCTTGGTCCATTCCTTGACTTGGTGGAAGAAATCGTCTTTTAATTGGCTGATGGCATTGCCACCGATTTTAATGACAATCATGGTCTTAACCCTCGTAGGCAGCGTTGATTTCAACATACTTGTAGGTCAAGTCACAGCCCCAGGCTTGGCCAGTTGCTTCGCCAACGTGCAAGTCAATGGTCAAGTCGATTTCATCTTGGGCAAGGATGGCTGCTACTTGGTCTTGGTCAGCCAAGACTTTTTGGATGTCCTTGACGAGCGGCACATCGGCCAAGAAAATATCGAGGTGGTTGGGGCTGATTTGCGCTTGGGTTTGGCCAATGGCTTGGACGATTCGACCCCAATTGTTTTCTTCGCCAAAGAGCATGGCCTTGATCAGGTTGGAACCGACAATCGCCCGGGCAACCTGGTTGGCTTCAACTACTGAAGCAGCGTTGACAACGGTTGCTTGGACAAACTTGTTGGATCCTTCGCCATCCTGAGCGACCATCTTGGCCAATGCGACCAAAACCGCCTTTAGTCCGGCTTTGAAATCAGCCAAGGCGTCGGCTTGTGCTGCACTTTGGTCAAGCAGTGCGTTTTCCGCTTGGCCGTTAGCAAGGACGAGGACCATATCGTTGGTGGACATGCAGCCATCGACCGTGATTTGATTGAAGGAAGATTGAATCAAGTCGGATAGAAGACCCTGGAGGGCTTCACCCGTGATGTTGGCATCCGTGGTAATAAAGCCTAAGGTAGTGCCCATGTTTGGGTGAATCATACCAGAACCCTTGGCAATCCCCGTAATGGTAACGGCTTGGCCAGCAACCATGACGGAAACCGTGGTCTTCTTTTCGCAGGAGTCCGTTGTCAAAATGGCGTGGGCAATGTCGGATTCGGGGGTCAAACCTAATTGGTCCAGGCCGTTTTCAATTTTGTCCATTTCCAGTTGCTTACCAATGACACCGGTCGAGGCAACGGCCACGAGGTCGGGGTCGATGGCTAATTTAGTGGCAGCCAGTTGGTGGGTTTCAGCTGCGTGCTCCAAGCCTTCTTGGCCGGTGAAAGAGTTCGCATTACCAGAATTAATCACGATGGCTTGGAGCTCGTGGTTCTGGTTAATCAGATTTTTGGTGAACTGCACCGGAGCGGCTTGGAATTGGTTTTTGGTATAAACGCCAGCGGCTACGGCTGGAACATCTGAAACAATCCAGGCCATATCGAGTTGTTGGTCTTCTTTAAAGCCCGCATGGGCCGTGCCCGTTTGGAAACCTTTGGGCCAGGTAAAGTCAATTTCTTGCATAAGAAGTTCTCCTTTTCTTCTATATAAAGGGGGTTAAATGTTTGTTTATTTTGGTCTAGGTGTTGGTAGGATTGGTGGGGCGATGCAAAGGTTTAAGCGACCTCGTTATGACCGGTCCCGCCAAAAATCTTATCAGGCCACATCTTATACTCAGCCCTCCTTAAAAGGCTAAGGCTGTTAATTCCAATCCAGCAGTTACTGGGTAGTTCAGCAACTGGTTCATGTTTTGGATGGCTTGTCCGGCTGCGCCCTTAAGCATGTTGTCAATGACGGAGTCAATGGTCAGGTAACCAGTAACGGGATTGAAGGTCAGGCCAATCTTGCAGTTGTTGGTTCCGATGACGGACTTGATGTCGGGCAGGTAATCGTCGCAAATTTGGACGAATGGATCCTCATCATAGAGGTCATGGTAGTAGTTAAGAATCGCCATTTCGTCAATGCCGGGCTTAACCTTGGCATAAATCGTGGCCATAATGCCGCGGTCGATAGGGACCAGGGTGGTCATGAATTGCAGGTGTTGAACCTTTGGGTTCCACTTGCTGAGCTCGGCCAAGATTTCTGGAATATGCTTGTGCTGGTTCGCCTTGTAAATCTGTAGGTTTTCGTTTGATCGGCTAAAGTGCGATGACGAGCTCAGTGACTTGCCGGCACCGGACAATCCTGATTTGGCATCGACGACAATCGAATCGGGATCGATCAAATCACCCATGACAGCGGGGGCTAATCCCAAGAGGGTGGCCGTTGCGTAGCAGCCGGGGTTGGCGATGTATGAGGCACCCGGATTTTCGTAGATGTCGGCCAAGCCGTAGTAGGCGTTTTGCAAATCAGCTTCCTTAGCTGGGCTGAGGTGGTACCACTTCTCGTATTCGGCTGGGTCCTTCAGGCGGAAGTCACCGGAAAGGTCAATCACGGGGAAGTGAGCCTTCAAGAAGGGTTCGGCCAAATTGATGGCAACCCCGGCCGGCGTTGCTAGGAAAATCAGGTCGTTGTTGGCCATGATTTCTTGGCTATCGTAAGGATAGGCGAGCTGGGGATGTGGCAAGTTCAAACGGGGGTTGAGGTCGACAAGGGGGATAGCATCGTCTAAATCGTGTTGGTAGACGTTAATCGTCTCGACTTCGGGGTGTTCTTGTAAGAGGGCGTAAAGTTGCATGCCGGCATAACCGGTAACGCCTGTAATCGCGGCATTCATAGCAAGCTTCCTTTCTGTGTTACTAATATGGGAATTCTGGCCGCGAAGATCAATCTCTTGCTTGGCCAATCAATGGTTTTAAATTTTTGGAATAAATTGGGTGCCGAGTGTGGTGGCCATCATGGCCTTGATCCCGTGCTTTCGGTTTTCGGCTTCATCGAATTGGCGACCGTATTGGCTTTGGAAGACCTCGTCGGTGATTTCCATTTCCTTGAGGCCATACTTGACGTAAACTTCCTTACCAACTTCGGTCCGAAGGTCGTGGAAGGCAGGCAAGCAGTGGAGGACAATCAATTGACCGTCATCGAGGTGGCCAGTCATAGCCAAGGCGCTCATGTTGACCTGGTAAGGAAGGAGTAAGTCGATGCGTTCCTTCCAGTTATCCTCGCCCATGGAAACCCAAACATCGGTGGTGACAACGTTGGCGTCCTTTAAGCCGGTGGCCAAGTCAGAAGTGATGGTGATTTCAGCACCGGTTTCCTTGGCATAACCCTGGGCAATTTCTAAGACTTCAGCAGCCGGTTGCAATGATTCCGGACTAACAATGGCAACGTTGACGCCGGCCATCGCACAACCAACTAGTAAGGAGTGGGCCACGTTGTTGCGGCCATCACCGAGGTAGGCAACCTTTAAGCCGGCTAAGTGGCCGAAGTTTTCCTTGATAGTCATCAAGTCGGGGATGGTTTGCGTTGGGTGCCAGTCATCCGTTAGGCCGTTCCAAACGGGAACGCCGGAGTATTTAGCCAAGGCTTCGACACTTGATTGGCGGAAGCCACGGAATTCAATGGCGTCGTACATGGAACCCAAAACCTTAGCGGTATCTTCAATCGATTCCTTGTGGAACAAGTGGATTTCGTCCTTGCCCAAGAAAACGGGATGGGCGCCAAGTTCGTTGGCCGCCGTAGTAAAGGCGGACATGGTTCGCGTTGAGTTCTTTTCAAAAATCAAGGCGATGTTCTTGTCGGCCAACAGCTTGGTATGAATGTTTTGCTTGGCCAGTCCCTTTAAGTGCAAGCCGTAATCAACCAAGTAGTTTAGTTCGTTGACTGATAAATCAGTCTCCTTCAAAATGCTCTTACCGTAAAATTGGTTTTGAAAAAATGTTGTTGTTGTCATAATCTGTTCTCCTCTAGCCGATAAATCAAATAAAAAAACGCCCTCTGACAGACGATTATTCTGTCAGAGGGCGTTTTTGCGCGGTACCACCTCAGTTCCTAGAAGGTTTGCACACTCCCAGCTCAGCAAGTCAAAAAAGACTTTGGCGGTAACGGGCCATTGACCGATTCTTTCTACTCATTTCGAAAGATAACTCACGGGCACGATTTAGTTGGTTTGTTTGGCCGGTTCTCACGAATTAACATCCAGCTTTTCTGTGAAAACAAAGTCAACTAAAATTTCCGATCATCGTTTTTTGATTAACATTGGCTTTTCGCCAACTTGTTGACAACAGCATAATGAATATTTTTTCGCCTGTCAAGCATTAATTAGAGAAAAGTGAGAAAAATGTGAGCTCTTTCTTGGTTAAAATTCATCTGAAAAATCAGTCTGGGCGCTACTTTGACGGATTCTTTGGTGCTGATAAAAAAATATTTAGAATTAGGCTGATTTTTCAGTGGAAAATTTTGGTAAAACAGGTGATTGACCAGAAATTTTATGGTTGTTGCGGTAAGATGGGGGAAGAAAGTTTATCAACAGCTAAAAGGAGACATGCCATGACAGAACAACTCGACCAATATATGCAATTGCTGAAATTATCCTATTCGGATGCCGTGGCGGAACTTTTACAAAAGTACGGTCCGGCCAAGGATAATTACTTTGCTGAAGATAACTACCAGGCCTTTTTGGCTGGCGAAACGTATTCTTTGCCAAAAAATCCAGCGATTGATCGGACGGCAGAGGGCCTTTACTGCCATCATATCGATGAAAGTCGGTACCTTAACTTGGCCGATCCGGCCATGATTAAAGTGGAACAGTATCCTTATGCTAGTCAACAAAAGACTCGCTTGGTCTACTGTAACTTAATCGAGCACGCCATCCTGCACGCCTTGATTGCCATTGAAAGCAAGCAAGAGTTTGGCTATGCCGAATTGGAAAAGGAATTGAAGCCACAAATTGAAAAGTGGTATATCGAGGGTGAACAGCCAACGAGTCCGGCGGAGGTAGTGGCATGCTACAAGACGGCCTATCTTTCAGCCGATGAAACCTTTAAGCTGATGATCTTTATCAAGGAATTGGTCAAAAAATAGCCTAGGGGTGTCTGAGTGGCTTTACGACCAGGGATGTGCCGACCGTCCGCCAGAAAAAACCACCAAAACAACAAATAATCGAGTAAGCGCTCTTCCTCATCAACCAAAAGTTGATGAGGAGGGGCGTTTTTTTACGTCTGTGTAACGAAAAAAAACGGTGGAAAAGGTCAAAGAGAAAGGGCTTTCAATTCCCAATTTAGCAATTGTTTGGAATGAATTTTCAACAGGGGGCTGATTTTAGCCGAAGATTACGTGTTGATTTCTTTTGGCTATTTTTCACGAGGGCGCATGAATTTTTTGTTTATTTGTTCAAATTATTATTTTGGGGAAGTCTCTATACTGGGGACCAAGCAATACAAATCCACGCAAGAAATGAGGTGATTCATATGCAGACTGTCATTGCTCTTAGCGTCATCATGCTCTTCCTCTTTGTCGGGGAGTGGGTGTCAACGCTAAGTAAGGCCTACATCCCGTCGGTCTTTGTCACAGCCGTGCTGTTTTTAATTGGTTACTGGACGATTGTTCCAAAAAACGTGACCACCACCGCGACCTTTACGCCAGCCTTTACCACCATGATTCAGGCAGCGCTCTTGGTTCACATGGGCACGTTGATGGACTTTAAAACGCTGCTCCACCAATGGCGAGCTGTCGTGATTGCCCTGTGTGGCGTTGCCGGTACAGCCCTATTGGCCATGGGTGGTGGCTTGTTACTTTTCAACTGGAAGACGGTCATCGCCAGTGTGCCACCGTTGACCGGTGGTATTGTTGCCGCCTTTCTGATGAGTAATGGGCTAAAGGCGGCGCACATCACGGCCCTGGTTTCCTTCCCGGTTTCGATGTTCGTTGTTCACAGCATCATTGGTTACCCACTAACGGCCTTTCTTTTGAAGAAAGAGGGCAAGCGCCTGCTAACGAATTACCATCGTGGTGAATTCGAGGAGGTTGCAGAACCCGAACAACCGGAGGAAAGTAAGCCAAAGTTCGTTGATCGACTACCTAAGATTTATCAAACCTCGGCCTTTCAGATTTTCACGGTCATGGCCCTGGCGGGCTTGGCTCTTGGTGCCGCAGCACTGATGAAGAATGCAATTAATCCTTACATCATTTGCTTGGTCTTTGGGGTTATCGGTCACCAGGTCGGTTTGCTTCCCAGCCATGTGTTGGAAAAGGCTGGTGTCTTTAACTGGTTGATGTACGGTCTGCTTTCCTACATCTTCTCGTTTTTGGCAACCGTCACGCCACAGAACTTGGTCAACATTTTGATTCCAATCGTGACGATGATTCTTCTTGGAATCTTGGGCATGTTTATCGTTTCCTTCCTGCTGGCTAAGCCATTAGGTTTCTCACGAGAAATGGCCTTTGCCAGTGCACTAACCGCACTCTTTGGTTTCCCAGCTGACTACATTGTGACGCATGAGTCGGCCAAGAACTTGGCTCAAACGCCGGAGGAGGAAAACTACATTTTGGCGAACACATTGCCAAAGATGCTGGTCGGTGGATTTGCCACAGTTTCCGTTGCTTCCGTGATTATCGCTTCGATTTTCTTGAAGTTGTTGTAATGATTTGAGTTGTTGTTTTGAACAAAAGAAAGGATTAATTCTTATGAGTACGGTATTTACAAATGCAAACATTTTCGATGGCATCAAGGATGAAATCACCAAGGACGCCTGGTTCTTGGTCGATGATGACGGCAAAATCAGTGAAACGGGCACTGGTACAGCACCAACAGCCAGCGAAACAGTTGATTTGAACGGCCAATACGTGATGCCCGGCTTGATTAATGCCCATACCCACGTTTCCTTGGATCCCAATACCCATGATGGGGATGGGTTCGCCGATATCGTGACCGTCACGGTTCGCTCGGTCGAGCACTTGCGCCAATTGTTGAAATCAGGCGTAACCTATGTCCGCGGTTGCGGTAGTAGCTACGGGGTTGACCGAACGTTGGCTAAATTGCAACGAGAAGGCAAGTTGGAAAAGGTACCACAAATCATGCCTTCCGGCGCACCAATGACCATGTCCGGTGGCCACGGCATTTTGTTCCACGGTGGCAACGTCACGGACTCACCCGATGAAATGCGGAAACAAGTTCGCGAAAACTTTGCCGATGGGGCCCAGTGTACCAAGGTCATGGCGACCGGTGGTGTTATGTCGATTAACGACAACATGGTCCAGCCACAATTGAAGATTCCTGAAATTGCGGTCGCTGTTGAAGAAACTCACAGCAAGGGCAGTATCGTGGCCGCCCACGCTGAAGCGAACCCAGGAATCATGAATGCCTTGAAGGCTAAGGTTGATTCAATTGAGCACGGGGACTATCTGACGGATGAAGAAATTCAGATGATGGTCGACCAGGGGACCTACCTGACGCCAACGTTGTTGGTTGTCCAAAGCATGGTCGACCACAGCGATGAACTCCCCGATTGGGAAGCTCAAAAGAACGCGGAGGTCAAAGAAGCTGGCTTCCGCAATTTCCGCAAGGCTTACAAGGCGGGCGTCAAGCTTACCTTGGGAACTGACGCTGGCTGCCCATTTACTAATTTTGATGAAACGCCAAAGGAATTTGAAATCATGGTCGACCAGCTCGGCATGACGAATTTTGACGCTTTGTCGAGTTCCCATCACTCAGCTACCTTGATGAAGCTCGGGGAATATGGTGAATTGGCTGCCGGTAAGTACGCTGATTTCTTAGTTTTGAAGGACAACCCATTGGCAGACGTCAAGGCCGTTCAGCAAGCAGACAAGCAGGTTTATCAAGCTGGTCAGCGCCAATTTTAATTAGATAATCGACTTCGTTGGCTACTTTTCAACTGTTAGGGGCGTTGTGTTTCGTTGCGATTGATGAAAAAGAACTTATCCTAACAGGCGGAAGCAGACAACGAATTGGATTGATGTCATTAAAAAAGAGTGTTGGCTGGTTATGAACTGAATGAAAAGAATCGAGGTGTGAAAATGAACCAAAACAGTATTATTCGCGATGCTATTTTGTCGATGCCACCAGAGGGCATTTCAACCTTTAGTAAGCAAATTGAAGACATTCCGGGCATCATTAAGTTGACCGTCGGGGAACCGGATTTCGATACCCCCGACCATATTAAATCAGCTGGGATTTGGGCGATTCAAGAAAACGACACCCACTATACGGATCCGCTAGGAACCTTGGCGGTTCGTCAAGCGGCAGCCGACTTCGTAGCGAAAAAGTATGGAATTTTCTACGACGCCAAAACGGAAGTCGTCACGACGATTGGCGTGAGTGAGGCCATCCTGGATGTCTTCTTGGCATTGCTCGAACCAGGCGATGAGGTCTTCCTGCCTTCACCGGTTTTCCCAGTTTACCAAGGAGCGATTAGTATCGCCGGTGGGAAGGTCGACTATATCAACCTGGCCAACGATGACTTCAAGCTGACTCCTGAGCGTCTCCGCCAGGAGGCTCAGGAAAACCCAAAGGCAAAGACGATTTTATTGACGACGCCCAGCAATCCAACTGGTGTCAGTTATGAAGACGATGAGTTGGAGGCCTTGGCGGCCGTTGCCCGCGAGTTTGATTTGACGGTTATTAGCGACGAAATTTATGCGGAAATTACTTATGACAAGGTGCATAGTTCAATTGCGAAGTTTATTCCGGAACGGACGATTGTCTTTAATGGCTTGTCCAAGTCGCATGCGATGACCGGTTGGCGTTTTGGGGTGATTTTCGCCCCCGCATCCTTGATGGAAGGGATTGCCAAGGTTCACGTCTTTAATAGCTACGATGTGTCTTCAATTGTTCAAAAAGCAGCGATTGAGGCCTTCACGGTGGGAATTAATGACATCGAGCCGATGAAAAAAGTGTATAAAGAACGACGGGACTTGGTGCTGGCCGCTCTTGAAAAAGCCGGCATTGAGGCAGTCACCCCTGAGGGAGCTTTCTATATCTTTGCCAAAATTCCAGCGAACTACGAAAGTAGCTTAGAATTCTGTACTGATTTGGCGGAGCAGGCCCGGGTCGGCGTTGTGCCTGGGGA
Organism: Fructobacillus evanidus; assembly: GCF_963580165.1. NCBI lineage: Bacteria > Bacillati > Bacillota > Bacilli > Lactobacillales > Lactobacillaceae > Fructobacillus > Fructobacillus evanidus. Next base: position 139,084 of record NZ_CAUZLM010000005.1, on the reverse strand, counting down.
TGCTTTTGGCCCCGGTGGCGAAGGTTATTTCCGGATTAGTTATGCAACAAGTACGGCTAATTTGGAAATGGCCATGGATCGTTTGACTGATTTTTTAGCAGATGATGACCTTGCATTAAAATCACAAGAGGCTTAAGATATGTGAAACAAATCGAAGGGGAGAGGGTCGAAAAAGATGTTGGGATAAGTAAGTGAAGATTCTTTTGAGTGGACCCGAGAATCACTATGCTGCATAAAGTTGAAATGCCCATTTTGGCGGAAGAAAACGAGCAACTATCGGCGATTATGGATCAAAATCTGGCCATTTCTAAGTACATTTTGGCCAAACAGCCGGATGATCAAATTCTAAATCAGATTACGGCGATGCTCGGCGTCGATGCCTACATCATCGACTCTTTTGGTCGGCTGAAAGCCAAGAATAGTACGGCCGATATTGATGAAGAACTCCTGGCTTACACCAGCAAAGATCTTGATTTAATCAACATGGAAGAGCCTCAAACTATTTTTGAGCGCTATACCATTTACCCTCTCAAAACGATCGATAAGCTGACGCGTCGGTTCGTCATTTTTGCGGCAATTCCCGCTAAAAAATCAGCAGAGGACTTGCTGATTTCAAACATGGTCAACCTGCTTAGTCTTGAAAGTCTGCAGGTCCACATCAACGTCAAAAACGAGCGCCAACGCAAGAGTGAGGTCTTTGAAACTTTTATTGCCCAACCGATTGCTAAGGAGCCGTTTGTCGGAATTCTTAAGTTGAATGGCTTGGATATTGATGACCAATATCAGGCATTTGCGGTCGACGAGGCCAGGTCAAAAAATACTGGTAACCATCAATTTGTGATGCATCGGGTGGCGGACTATATCTATTGGTATTTCAATAAAATCAAGCAACCGATTGTCTTGCTAAATTGGAATTTCAAAATTTTTGCCTTAGTCAAGGAAACCCCTGATTTGCCGGATATCTTACCGGATTTGGAAAAATTCCTGCTCGCCCATTTCCCCAATGAGCGCAACCTAATCGGCTATACGATGTATCAAAAATCGTTGGTCAACTTCCAACAATTGCTCGACGAGGCCGACAAGGCCCTTGATACGGCCAAAAATCGCCAGTTGCAAAGGCCGCACCAGTACAACCCCCAACAGGTGACGGATGTCTTGCGACTGGTGCCCAAAAAAGAAGCCACCATCTTCGTCGATGCGGTCCTCCAACCGCTCTTCGAGCTCAAGGTGGCTGACCAAGAACAGTATCTTTCCCTTTTAATGACTTTCTTTTCTTCCAACGAATCAATCGCCAAAGCGGCTGAAGCGCTCTTCATCCACCGCAACACGGCCTTTTACCGCTTGCAAAAAATTGAAAAAATCCTCGATATGGATCTCAGCAATGCAGATGACAATGAAAAGATGCGTCTAGCGGTTCAGCTGTATGAAATTTGGTATTAGGGCGGATATTACTTGCTAAGGTGCACATGAAAATTGTTGAAATAGGTGAAAGTTTCCGCGATCGCTCAAAGCCAGTTCATTTTATTTATGAGTTAAAAAGCTCCTCAGACTTGAAAGACTGAGGAGCTTTTATTAATTATTTAAAGAATATAACCCTTATAAGCAATGATATCTGATTTATTTTTCAGTTCCGTAAGCAGTTAAGAGTTTGGCCATATAAGCTGATCCATCGATAAAGTCTTGCACTCGAATATTTTCATTTGGTGCATGAGGACCACTACCTGCGTAGTGGATACCAACCATCACGATTGGGTCGTTTAATACGTCATAAAATGGATAGGCAGGACCGCCCCCAGCCATGTTTGGTATGAGAGCGACTTTACCTTGGTAAACCTCCTCGGCTACTGACTTTGTTAACTGGATGAATGGATCAGTTAGGTTTGTTCGGAATGGCTTAACACTGGCTGTTTTTGTGATTTTTATATCTGTAAATCCATTTTGGCCTAAATGCTGTCGGATTAGTTCAAAAATCTCATCTGGATCCTGGTCAGGAACCAACCGACAGTCAATTTTTGCAGCAGCTGACTTTGGAATAATGGTTTTAACGCCGGCACCCTGGTATCCAGAAGACAGGCCATTTATCGTCATAGTAGTGCCGTTGACAAGGTCGTACTCATGATTATTTGATACTAATTTATCAGTCAAAATTCCTGCATTCTGGATAGCCTGACGAGTATTGAATGAGGTGCCATCAACAACCGCCTGAGTTTCGGGCGTTAGTTCTTGGACTTTGTCATAAAAGCCAGCTACTTCAATTTTTCCCGATATTGATTTCATCGAGTTTAGTGCTTGAACAAGCCGCCAAGCTGCATTTGGGGCATAGGTTGCTAGCGATGAGTGAATATCACGAGTGGCCGTTTTGACCTCTAGGTCAAGAGCAATCACGCCTTTTAAACCACAAGTAATTTGAAAATCTTCATTTTCATCTTTGCTGCCACCTTCCCAAATACAGACATCTGATGCCAGTTCTTTTTGATGGGCTGAAACGTATTCATCAACTTTTGGACTACCAATTTCTTCGGAACCTTCAACAAAAAATTTCATATTGACTGGTAGACCACCGTTTTCCATAAAGTACTTAATAATCGTCAGTCGTGAAATTAATTCGCCTTTGTCATCACAAATGCCACGAGCAAAGATTTTTCCTTCTCGGACGGTCGGGATGAATGGATCGCTCTTCCATTCGGAGAGTGGTTCGGGTGGTTGAACGTCATAATGGTTGTAAAACAATACTGTTTTGTCACTGTTTCCCTTAAAAGAAGCATAAACAATTGGATTGGCTCCTTGGTCATGCCAAGTTTCAGCAACTTCCGCACCTAATTCTTTAAACTGTTGTACGAGCCATTTCGTAGTCTCTGGAATCCCCTTGTTTTGAGTTGAGATACTTTGAAATGTTAGGTAATCGAAAAAATCAGTGATGTGATTTTGAACATATTCGGTAATTTTGTTATTAACCATTTTTATTCTCCAATCATAACAGTTTCATAAAAATTGAAGCGATGATAACCGAGGCGACTGAAACGGTGGCAAAACCACCGACGAGCATCTTTGGCATCATGTTATTTAGAAGATAATTTTTTTCTTCTTCATTTTGCGCAACGTTATTGGCAACTTCATTTGTCATAATGTAGTCTGCTGGAAAACCAAATAAGGCGGTCAAAGCACAGGCAAATGCCATTTGCCAAGACATACCAAATGGTTTTGATAATGCCCAGGATGCCAAGAACATGCCAAGCATTCCTAACAAGATTAAGACGATGATCTCACCAATGATGGACAGCATACCATTTGGCGTGACAACGCTTAGTTGTGAAAAGACGAAGGCAATCAATCCATACATGAGCCAGTTGGAAACCCCAGCTTTCTCTAGAACTTTGTCTTCCAAGAATCCAAGCTGATGAGCTAAGACACCAAAAATAAGGTAGACGACGTTAACATTAAGGAAGTTATGAGTTAACATGCCAAATAATTGAGCTAATAGAGCGACAGCTGCTACTTTGGTGATCATGTATGCTGACGTGCTATAGCCCTCCGGTACTACTGACTTTTTGGTTACTTGATTTTCGTCTTCAACTTTGGTTACAAGGTCTGGATTTTCAGCCTTTGCCTGTGAAAAGTTGGATAATAACCGCTTACTTTCCGATTTGAGAAGAGCAGCTGTTAGTGGGTAACCAAAGATTGAATGCGTAACAAACATAGTAACAGGTAGTGCAATAAAGGCGGTCAATCCTTGAGCCTTTAAACCAGTTACCATAAGTGTTGCTGAGACGAGGCCTCCAGTTAAAGGCGGAATAGCAGCAATGACCGATTTCCAGTTAAAGAAGAAGTGGCCGACGATTAGTGTTAAAGCGATAGTGCCACAAACGCCCAGTAAGGAAATACAGACCGCTTTCCACTGCTTCAGCAGTTGCTTCAGGCTCATCAATGTTCCAAGATGAACGAGAAGTAGGGCGATACAAATTTGGGCGAATTGTGGACCAAAAGAAGCAGAAGCAACGAATGTTTTGGGCATGAAAGTCCAATAACTGATCACAAATAAGATGGCAGTAATGAAAACTGATGGGATGTATGCATGGCTGGCCTTCGATACCCATTCACCAATTAAGATGAAGAGCATGACCATAAAAATTGAAAATACAAAAGACATTCGATATACCTCTTCTCATTTTTTTATTTTCCAAATGACAAAAGAAAAATCCGTACAGACAATTATTGTTTGCACGGATCTCGAGAAAAAATATTTCCGTACAGTTTATGGTTGCCTGTGCGGATTTACAAAAAAGCTAATGTCGAAAAAACTAGCTGATTATTCGCACAGGCTGCAAAATGATAATTGACAAAATGACAGTAATCAAAATGGCAGGCAAGGCGATAATAGCTAGGGATTTAATTAGGCTTAATTGGTTCCCAGAGTTAAAAGTCATTAGCTTTTTCCTTTTGTTATTTTTTAAATTATGATTATGATAGAACTATTATAAAATAATTGCAAGTCTTTAATTTTATTAATGTAATGATAAAATTAATTTAGAAATCTTTATACATTAAACGCTTATAAATGTTGTTTAAATAACAAAAATACTCTATTTACAAATTATTAATTAAGAATTATCATGATAAAAAGATTAGTTAAAAATTAGAAAGAGGAATAGCGATGGCAGAAGTTAGTTTTAAAAATTTTAATTTATTTGACGGAAAACATGATCATATTGAAGAAAACAGCTGGTTTGCTGTTGACCAAGAAACAGGTAAAATTACGAAAATGGGGACGGGGGACGGTCCTGAGGAAGCAGTTGACTTGCATGGTAAGTATGTTATTCCTGGGCTTATGAACTGTCATACACATATTGTTGCTGATCCTAGTCGTGGTGATGGTGGTTCAAACACTAACGAAACTGAAATTGCAGTTCGATCGGTCGATAGTCTACGTACTCTTTTAAAATCAGGTGTGACTTATATCCGGGAATGTGGCAGTGCATATGATGTCGACATTACTTTCAACCGCATGAGTAAAGAAGGTAAATTGAAGAAAGTCCCTCACATTTTGCCTTCCGGTGGCGCTTTTTCGATGACGGGTGGTCATGGGGATATGCCGAATATGGGTAACCTTGTTGATTCTCCTGATGCGATGCGTCATGCTGTTCGTGTTGGATTGAAAAAAGGGGTCAAAGCAGTTAAATTGATTGCCACCGGTGGTGTTATGACCGCCGGAGATGACATGTCGAGTACACAATTAAGTGTTGAAGAAATGCGCACAGCAGTTGTCGAGGCTCATCACCAAGGAGTACCAGTTGGTGCTCACGCTGAAGGTAATCCAGGAATTATGAATGCACTTGAAGCGGGAGTGGATTCAATTGAACACGGTTTTTATGTCAACGATGAAGAAGCTGATATGATGGCCAAGAATGGCACTTATTTGACACCAACATTGATCGCTGCGTGGGGTGTAGCTGAACTTGCTAAGGGAAAGATCCCGGAGTGGGAAAGCAAGAAAATGCAAGTAGCTTTGGATGACGGTTTTGAAAATATCAAAAAAGCGTGGAAAAAGGGAGTTAAGGTGACTCTTGGTACAGATGCTGGAACGCCATTTAATGGCTTCGATATGACGCCTGTTGAATTGGAATTGATGGTTAAGAATGAAGATGCAACACCATTTGAGGCCTTGTACACATCATGGAACGCTGCCGAATTGATGAAGGTCTCTGATGAATATGGTTCATTGGAAAAGGGAAAGTATGCTGACTTTTTGGTTTTGGACGAAAATCCATTAGTAGATGTTAAGGCCGTTCAACAAGAAGATAAAGAGGTTTACTTGTCTGGTGAACGTCAATTTTAACTAGTATTAACAATAATATTTGTATATTAAAAAGCTCCGCTATCCTGATAAACAGGAAGTGGAGTTTTTGTGTTGAAACGAAAAAAAGTATACAAAAAACTGAACTTTGTCTCTTTGTGCTATACAATAAATACAAAAATGTATAGGAGAGAATGGTATGACTATAAGAAGTATTATCAGCACAGTCCTCAGTGATTATACACGTGAAAAAGAAAGGGCATTTGCAAAAAATCCTTTAGCTAAACTTTTACGAGATGGATTTCAAGAGAATGTAGAAGACGATGTGTTAGGTGATGGTATTGTCACATCTGGTTCACCTGGTCAAGGACAATGGGCAACTGTTCCTTGGATTGGAGTTTTTGATGAAGAAATATCAACATCAGCTACTCGTGACTTTTATATCGTTTATCTCTTTTCCTCTGACATGAAAAGTGTATATGTTTCATTAAATCAAGGTTGGACATTTTTTAAAGATACTTACGGTCACAATGCCAAAAAACAAGCAAAATATGTGGTTAAACATTTTCAAAATATACTGACAACTAAAAATAATCGTATGACAACGGAACCAATTCACTTGCTCCAACCAACAGAGTCAAATGATCTGGTCGCTGGTTATGAGCGTTGTAATATATTTAGCATCAAATATGAAACCAATCATTTACCAACTAATGAGCAGATGGAAAATGATTTGATCAATATGATAGCATGTTTGAAAGATGTTAAGAAAGTTTTAGTTAATAGTCATAATGTTGCGGAAAGTATTGAATACATTCTGTCTGTTAATGAAAGATCAGATTCTTTGTCCAGCGATAGTGCAGAAAAATTGCCCAAAAACTACCAGTTGCTCAATTGATTGAAACAGCTGCCCCATCAACTTCTAAAGAAAAACCTGTGAACAGTAGTAATACGATTAAGAAAGGTCGAAAGGTTAAGTATGATGAAGTGCAAAAAAGTAATAGTGAGGTTGGTTTCTTCGGTGAAAAAGCTGTCTTAAATTTTGAAAAAGAAAAGTTAAAAAGATATCCAGATTTGGCAGAAAAGGTGGAACATGTTTCTGTTAAACAAGGTGATGGTTTGGGATACGATATTTTATCGTTCGATGAAGAGGGTCGTGAAGTTTTTATTGAAGTAAAGACGACGACCCAAGGAAAAGATGCACCTTTTTATATTAGTGATAATGAAGTTGATTTTGCCTTGAAACATTCAGATAATTATGTTCTTTATCGTATCTATAATGTTCAGAACATACTAGAAAGCAAAGATAAAATTGAGTTCTTCAAAGTAAATGGCGATCGTTTTCAGGGCATCAGCTTGAGTCCAGTCAAATATAGGGCTTTGATATAAGTTATACCTTTTGTTATTAATTTAAAATTTAGAAAGTGGGTGAAATTTTGAAAGGGAAACCAGGAAAATGTGCAGTTTGTGGAAAATTTTTTGAGCATTTGAGTTTTGAACATATACAACCTCATGCAACGGGTAATAGCGGTAAAGCATTAACGCTTGATTTAGAAAGAATATTATCCGATGACTATGATTTTGATCATAATGGGATGAGGGGTAAGCAGAGTCAAGGAGGAGCCGGGGAATATAGTTTGTGTAGAGAACATAATAGTTTTTTTGGGAAAAAGTATGTTCCCCACTACCTTGATTTTGTAAACTCGGTTTCAAATCTTATTAGAAAAACTGATAAAGATGATGATTATTCTAAAAAGGTATATAGTTTTGAGACATTAATTAATCCTCTATTGGTTTCTAAACAAATAGTTGCAATGTTTTTAAGTTTGAACTATAAAAATGGTGGTCGATCTGGTTCTGATTTTCAGAAAATGAACCGAGAATACTTGTTAGATGTTGATAGTCATGAATTTCCTACTGACAGATTTGAAATTAGAATGAATTTATATTTACCTAGTGATTACAATGGTGGGATTCGTTCATATCAAAAAAAATTCTTAACTAATTTGGATTTGACTGATAATTATGAAAATCCGCTGAAAAGAGCAATTGTTTATTCTGAAATACAAGATTTTCCAGTTGGATTTACTCTAATTGATAAAAGATATAGTACAACGATTCCTAAAGGTGGCTTGAGTTTGAATGAATTATTAACTTCTCCGAATCAGGAACAAAAAATCGTTATGTTCAATGTTCCAATTATAAGAGGTATCGAACAAACAGCGTTACCATTAGCACCATCCTTATTTTCTTCCAGAGAGGTTTGATAAAAAGAGACAAAAAAGTCTAAAATATATCTTATTTTCCAATATAATATACGTTAAGTAGGAATAAGTATTTTATATTGGGAGTGAATAATGGCAAAATTCGGTGTAGTTTCATTGAGTGTTGATAAAGAACATCAGTTAAATTTCGATAATTTGCGGGAGCCAGAATTGAGAGTGCTTTCAAATTCTAATATTATCTATATTTATCGTGGTAGTAAGTCTAAAAAGATTTATATCGGTCAATCTGTTAACTTTTTGTCCCGACACAGTCAGCATTACAGTGGTGCAGAGGAAAAGTTTAATGTTGCTGATTTTGACCAAGTGATTGTGTTGTATTCAACGTACTTTAACGGATCTGCGTTGGATGATGTGGAAAGTCAATTAATCACTTATTTTACGGCTGATAATCCGAAAGCTAAGCATCAAGCAGTTTATGCTGATGACTATAACGATATTATTAATCAAACGGCAGGAAACTCAGTTAACGAGTACACAGAACGTGAGAAGGTAGCAACAGAAGTGGTTCTTCCATTTTGGGAAGATGTTCTTGGTAAAAGAGGTTGGGTTAATACACCTAATTTGGACTTATTGAGAACCAAGGCGCTGGTTAAGTACTCACCAATTAAACAATTAACTAGACAGCAGCATGGAATTATCGATGAAATTTTGGATAAGCCCGATAAGAGTTTTGTTATCAACGGTGATGCTGGTACAGGTAAAACGGTCTTGTTAACTCATTTAGTGGCTGAATTAAGTCAGAAGAAGCCGGATGCTAAAATTGCGATTGTCGTTCAGCCTAATTGGGTAAAAACTGCTGAAGAAATTTTCAAAGTTTACGGTTTAAATAGTGCAAACGTTGTCGTGGGCACTTCAATTAAGCTGGTGAATTACAACAAAGATAATCATATTCATTACGACACAATTATCGTGGATGAGTCTCATAAACTGTCACGACGTGGTAATAAGCAACATCCTAGTTTTAATAAGGTTTATGAAGGCAAGTTTGCTGATGAAGAAAATCATCTTGAGATTTTAAAAAAGCTTGGGGACCAAGTTGTTTTAATGTACGATGTTTTGCAGGCAATTCGACCAGCCAATATTTCACGAGCTAGCTTTAAATCAGCAACACAGGGTTTTGAACGTCGCTATCTAACTACTCAGTTTCGAATTCAAGCACCAGTTGGAAAAGACTACAACTCGGACGACTATATCAACGGAATCAAATATTTGTTGTACAAAGATACAGGTCTGCTAGCAGAAACTAATTTCAATCCTGATTTCAACCGTGATGTTTTTCGTGACGGTGGGCCGGATGCTTATTTTGGATATTTTAAGACCGAGCCATTGCGAAATTTGTTTGATTGGATTGAAGAAGACCGTAATTTTAATCCAGAAAACGTTGACAGAGTACTGGCCGGCTTAGCAGAGGATTGGAAACAGTCTGATGGAAAGAATCCAGCTATTAAACATTGGTTTGAAGGCTCACTTGCTAAAAGATGGAATTCTACTCAAGAAAATTGGGTGAATTCCAAGGAAGATGATGCCGAAGACCAAGTTGGATCGGTTTTTGCTGTTCAAGGAATCGATTTGAATCGAGTCGGTGTGTTAATTGGTGATGATATTCAGGTCAATGATAAGGGCGTTCTTGCTGCCAATAAAGAGAACTTCAGGAATGTTAATGGAAAATTCACTGAAGAGGATATGCAACTAACAGAAAATCAGGAAGAGTTTACATTATTTGTCCTGAATATTTATTACATCCTGTTGACCCGAGGTATTGATGGTATCCGATTAGGATTCTGGCGTAATGATGCGTTTATGGAATATATGGAAAGAACGTTGGAAATTAAATAAGTTTTGGATAAAGAACGATTTTCTGACAAGAATAGCATTCAAAAAATCGTAACAACCAAAATTAACAAAGAGGGCAAACTGTACGCCAACGGCTTGCTCTTTTTTACTGATTTTTTAGTGAAATTCGGCTGGTAGAGCATGCCATTTATGCCAATTGATTGGACTTTTAGAACCAATTGGTTCAACTTGGTTTAAATTATGACGATTAATTAGCTACATATTCAAAAAATGAAAATTAATGGTAGCCAATTGTTGACTTTTCCTTTATAAATGAGGTATCAAATGAAAGGAGGTAGAACATGAGTGGCTTGATTCGGCTGGTGGTCATTTGCATCAAGTATAGTTTCAAGCACTTAACCGATTCTTTTTTTGGGCGGCACACGGATAACTTTCGAGTGCAGCTCCATGTCACTAACCTAGTACAAAAGGAGGTTAACTGCAATGAACAATGGCAATGCGGCAACATCACAATCAATCAAAATGCAACAGCGCCAAAACAAGGGCGCTCGAATGGTTCAAATAGGCGTAATAAATCAGTTTAACTACTATTATGTTAATGAAACTCAGACCCGTTTGAATCAGGTTTACTATGTCAAATTAATCGCACCCCCGAGAACGAACCATCGGCATTTTAGGTGTCGCCGGCGGCGCCTTGAACAGATGCAGCTCCTCAGCCCATTCATGACTTTCGGAAAGGAAATCACGTATGTCACGGTTTATGCCTATATCAGCATTCCTCTTTTAGGACCGCACCCAGGCCGTTGGTCACCGTATCAAGTCTTATGCTAAAATAGTCGGAGCGGTTGTCACTTAAACAATGCACAAGGAGAAAAAATGTTTAAAGCGTACAAAAAGTTCTGGCAGAACTACGTTAACTTTAGCGGTCGAACAACGCGAGCCGATTATTGGTGGTTTACTTTGGCCAATACCATTATTTGGCTCATTTGGATAGCGGTCTTTGCCGGTGTTTCTGTTGGGCCAATTATGAAGTATGTCGATCATGGTCGTTTCACGCAAGCCGATACGCCCATGTTGGGCCTACTAATCGTTTTGCTTTTATTGGCTCTCTTTTATGCACTGGCAACCTTCATTCCCAGATTATCTTTGCAGTATCGGCGAATCGTGGATACAGGTCTTAGTCCATGGTGGTTCCTCTTAGTTGTGATTGGCAAGTTCTTGTCAGTTAGTGCTGCGGCACAAAACAACGCCATCACAGCTGCTGTTTTCTTCTTAAACTTGGCTGTTTTTGTTATCAGCGTGTCTAAGACGGATGCCTTCAAGAAAGAAAAATAAGTTTATTGTACAAAAGTTAGTTTCAGGAAAGGATCCACAATAGTGGGTCCTTTTTTGGTTGGTGCTAAACATTCGGGGATGCTGGTGCTACAATGAGCAATAGAGAGCTCGAAAGGTCGAATTGCAAATGATTATGGTGCAAGCGTATAAAAATTATTGGCGTAAGTATTTGGATTTCTCTGGCCGAGCTTGCCTCGCTGATTTTTGGTTAGTAGTCTTTGACAACATTCTTTTGACCGTCTTGGTTCTTTTGCTAACGGGAGGGTCGATTTGGGAGTTGGCGCAACAACTGCTACAGAATGATTTTTCCGGCATTGGCCTGGGCGTCGTTGGAATCGCGGCAATAGCGCTAGTTGTTTCGCTATTTTACGGTTTAGCAACGATTATTCCTAACTTGTCGCTGCAGTACCGCCGAATTTTGGATACCGGGCTGAGCGCCCGTTGGTTTGCCTTGCCCATTGTGGCCTGGGTGCTAGTGGTTGCATACGCTATTTTTCCAAACACTTTCTTGCTTCTAGCTTTGGCCGTGGTTGAGTTAGTCCTCTTAGTTATCAATTTGGCGGGTACAAACCGTTTCTCACATAAACGTTAATTTTTTGAAGCTTGGTCATATTGGCCAAGTTTTTTATATGACAACAATTTCTTTAAGACAAGTTGACTTATTGTAAAAAACCTTTAAAAATCAGTGATTTTTTAGTAGTTCTCATTTAAAAAGCGTGGTAAGATAAGAACGATTGAGAGAAAAGTAAAATAGGAGAGATAAATGTTATCTGCATATAAAGATTATTGGAAGAAATATTTCCGTTTTTCTGGTCGCTCAACCCGGTCTGATTTTTGGTGGGTGGTTTTAACTAATATTTTAATTGGCATTGCGGCAGTTGCGATTACAGGTGGTTCACTATTTTCTTCACTAAGTTCTGCCGTTAGTGGTGGAGATCAGGCAGCGCAGAGTTCGGCTGGCATCTCTGGTTTTGGTGCTGTCTTCATTATTTTGTATCAATTAGCCGTCATTATTCCCAACTTGTCTTTGCAATGCCGTCGGATTATTGACACGGGTTTGAGTGGCTGGTGGTGTACCTTGGTTGCTTTGGCATATCTCTTGCCAGCTGCTTCTTTAGTGGCCTTGCTTTTTGATGCCTATAATGCTGGTAATACATCGAATTCTTTTTGGTTAATGATCCTTTGGTTCATTGTTCAAATTACCATATTGGTGATTAACTTAACACCAACTGATGCTTTTGGTCGGCACCGTTCTTGATTCGTGTGCAAAGCAGCCCAACGGGGCTGTTTTTTAGTGCTAAAGAGGCTAAAGTACTTTTTTAGAATGCTTCTTGATGTTATAATGTTTGAGGCTAATTTATACGGAGAGGAGGTGAGAAGGATGATACAAGTATATAAAAAATATTGGGAAGATTATTTCCACTTTAAAGGTCAGACTTCTCGCTCGGAGTATTGGTTAGTGTTTTTGATTAATACCGTGATTAGCCTCTTAGGTTATTGGCTAATCCTATACTTGTTGGGTAATTTGGTGAGAACCGTTGTTTCCGTTGCGGATAACTCGAAGGCCTATTGGGTTGTATTAGTGACATTGATTTTGGTAACTTTTTTGCTAACAGTCTTTTTGATGCTTAATGTCATTCCGTTTCTATCGATTTCTTATCGCCGTTACCGGGATACGGGCCTGACGCCTTGGGCTTTCATTATCGAACCGGTAGCAATTTGCCTATCCCTGGCTGTTTACTACTACGAAACAAAGGTCTATGAGAGCAATATCAACATGCCTTTATGGCTAATTCCAGTCTTACTGGTCTTAGTATTGGCGGATTTTTTGATTAAAATTTTGCCGACGGGTACTTTTAATAAAATCTAAAAAGCCATTGGCCAGATTGATCGGTCAATGGTTTTATTTGTTCAATAGATAATTTATCCTTCTGTAGTAAAGTTTTCTATGGTGAAGGGTTTTCATTATAATAAATTATGTAATACGTTCGTAAACAAAGGAGAAGTGTCAATGAGTCATGCAACTATTAAAAATAAAACAGTTTCGACCCGTGTGACCCCGGAAATTAGTGAACGAGCTAAAGAAAATCTGGCTAAACATGGTCTAACAGTTTCTGAATATATTCGGCTTGCACTAGTAAAGGCAGCTAATAATGAAGTTCTGACAAAATAGATAAAAGTAAAGCCCCTGATTTCCATTCGAAATCAGGGGCCTTTTTTGAATTGTATAGAAACGAGGTAGTGCTTAGTCCGCCTCGTCAAAAACGACTTGGCCATCTTCAAAGGCGGCGATTTTTGCCAAAGAGTGGATATTCGTTAAGCCGGCTTCGATGGCTGCCTGGCGACCAGGTTGGAAGGACTTTTCAATCACAATGCCGGCCCCAACGATGGTAGCACCCGCATCATCGGCTAGGGCCTTCATACCGAGCAAAGCTTGGCCGTTGGCGAGGAAGTCGTCAATCAACAAGACGTTGTCATCGGCTGATAAGAAGCGCTTATCAATCCTGATTTGGTTGGTGCTTTGCTTTGTGTATGAATAAACGTCTGCGGTGTAGGCATCGTCTGAGAGGATGCGGGACTTGGACTTGCGCGCAAAGACGACAGGCACGTCAAGGTTCAAACCGGCCATCACGGCCGGGGCGATACCAGAGGCTTCGACCGTGATCACCTTGGTGATACCCTGGTCTTTGAAGAGGCGAGCAAATTCAGCACCCATGGCCTGCATTAGCTTGGGATCAATTTGATGGTTTAAAAAAGAATCAACCTTCAAAATATCAGCGCCTAAGACGCGGGCGTCTTCTTTAATTCGTGCTTCTAATTCCTTCATGAGGACTCCTTTATCAAGACCGCTTAAAAGCGGCAATCTAATTAATATTTTACCAAGGGGAAAAGCTTGCTACAAGGGCAAAAGTTGGCATTCGGCAAGAGATATGGTACATTAAAAACTAATGAAATGAGGAATACGTGGATGCCAAATCAGCAAGACAAACTCATCAAGTGGATGAGGCTTACTAAAACCTTTCTATTAAACCTGGCGGCCTTTTTGGGCTTTTTCGCCCTTGAATATGCGGCGATGGTCTTTATCCAAGGTTCGGTCTATTTTTCCGGTCAGCACCGCTATGGGTTGCTAATAATTGGTCTTGGTTTGGCTTATTGCTTTGTGCGTTTTGGCCTGCAAGCTATTAAAGATAATAAGACTAAGCTGTCCTTTTCTTTGAAGAAGATTGCTTGGCCGACCAAGTCAGAATTTGGAACAATCATTGCAGCCTACCTGTTAGGTTGGTCGGGGATGGTGATTTGGAACGAAATTGAAATTTTGTTCTTTTATAAGTTGACCCACGGGACAACGGAAAATCAGTCGGCCATTGATAACATCATGCAAACCGGCGGCCACTATTCATTGGTCATGTTTTCGCTGATTATTGTCTTCTTAGGACCGGTGATGGAAGAAATCCTGTTCCGTGGACTCCTCTTCCGTTATTTCAAATCGGTGAAATTCCCTTGGCTGGTTGTCGTGTTGTCGGCTTTGTCCTTTGGCATTTATCACCTGAGCTCTTACACTTGGGTATCGCTCTTGGACCTACCACCGTACGCAATTATCGGGTTCTCGCTGGCCTACGTTTACAAGAAAACGGACAAGTTGTCATCCTCGATTATCATGCACGTTTTCCACAATGGTTGGATTCAAGTCATCTCGATTATCACCTTGCTCCAACACTAATTTTACCTTCTATCAAATCAGGCCTGCTTAACAGCAGGCCTTTTTTAGTGGACTAAAGAGCGGGTGGAGCGACGGTTAAGCATAAGAGGCAGTTGGACGGCCGGTTAAAGAGCAGGTGGACCGGCAGTTAAACAAGTGGTTGGACCGCCAACCAAATCCGTGTGGAAAAAGAAAAAAATCTGTTGTTCTTGTACCCAGGTCAATCATCAGCGAGACTGATTTTGCAGCTGGGGGAACAGCAGATTTTTTAGCTGGACGAATTTAAGCGTTAACATCCTGGTCAGCCTTAGGCCAACCGTTCAAAAGTAAGTTCAAAATCACGGCAACAACGGTCGTCATGACAACACCGTTGGTCATCACCATTTGCAATTGTTCAGGCAAGTGGGCCAAGAGAGTCGGCACTGAGCTAATGCCCAAACCAGCGCCAATTGACAAGCCGGCAGTCAAGAGGTTGCCTTCCTTGTTCAGGTCAACCTTACCAAGAATTTGCAAACCTTGAATGGCGATGGTTGAGAACATGACCATCATGGCCCCACCCAAGACGGCTGAAGGGATGATAGTGGCCAAGGCACCAAACTTTGGCAACAGTCCCAAAACCAAGAGCAAGCAAGCGGCGTAGTAAATTGGTTGCTTGGTCTTCACACCTGAAAGGCGAACAACGGCCACGTTTTGTGAGAAGGTTGAGTAGGGGAAGGTGTTGAAAATGCCAGAAAGGACAACGGCCAAACCTTCGGCACGGTAACCACGGGCCAAGTCCTTTTGTTCTAATTTCTTACCAGTCAAATCAGCCAAGGCAAAGTAAACGCCAGTGGCTTCGACCATGGCAGTCAAGACGATGATAATCATCGTTAATGAGGCAGACCATGAGAAAGTTGGTGTTCCCAAGAAGAATGGTTGGGGAAGGTGGAACCAAGCGGCGTCAGCAACCGGCTTCAATGACACGCGGCCAAGGGCAGCTGCAAATAGAGTGCCTAAGATAATCCCCATTAAAACGGCGATGGCCTTCAAGAAGCCCTTGGCAAACTTCATTAATAGCAATGTCAAAACGATGGTCACAAAACCAATCAGAAGGTTTTGCCATTCACCGAATGACTTGGCTGTTAAGCTACCGCCACCCCAGTTTTGCAGGGCAATCGGAATTAAGCTTAAGCCAATAACGGTAATCAATGAACCGGTAACAACTGGTGGGAAGAAGGCGCGCAAGCGAGCGAAGGTCCCGGCAATCAAAATGACGAAGAGACCGGCGACGATTGTAGCACCGTACATTGCCCCCCAGCCGAGGCTTGAGCCAATGTTAATCAAGGGTGAAACTGCTTGGATGGATGAACCCAAAACAACGGGCAAAGCAATACCGGTGATAGGGGTTTGCTTCAATTGAAAAAGCGTTGCCAAACCAGTACAGAAAATATCAACTGAAATTAAGTAGGCCAGTTGCGTACTACTAAAGTGCAAGGCCGTTCCAATCAGCAATGGTACCAGAATGGAACCAGCATACATGGCCAGCACGTGTTGTAACCCTAAGAGTAGGGCCTGAAACTTTGGAAGGGGGTGGTTGGGTGTTTCCATGAGATCTCCTGTGCTTGACCAGCCATCCTTGGTTGGTCAAAAGTTATGATTAAAAACAAAAATATTGGAGCAGTCCCATCCGCAGACAACAAAAAAAGCACGCAGTACCCAAGCGTGCTCAAAAAAACCCTTGGTGATAGTCGCCCTTTTTGCTGGGCGGTAGAGACTCGGCTAGCGTTAAAAGCCGGATATAACTCCAATACGGTACTAATATTATAGCAGGTATGAACTTTAAAAGATACAAATTAGGCTGGAATGGTCGGAAAATCAGAAAATCGCATGAAATCAGCTGAGTCTTCGACTTGGCTGATTTTTTAAATACGGTCGTTTGAATAAATGACGTTTTTGTTACATTTTAAAAACCGCTGGTATAAAGGCGAATGCCTTTAATGGTGTTTAGAATAAGGTTGGTGTTTTTAGAAATAAAGGGAAATGGATTTTCTTCTTTATTAATATAACAAAATGATATACAATGTGTCGGTTTTAATATAAAAATAATCGCAAAAGTAATATAATGTCTTTAGAACGACTATATATTAAGAGAATAGCAATTTTAGCTATCTTTTTGATACGGTCGCCTTTTGATATATAAAAGGCAAGATAAATAAGTGGGCTATAACCCCGAGGGGGCACAGATGAATCGTAATCAAGACTTAAACACAACGATTAAAGAGCACTTCAAGATGTATAAAGCGGGGAAGGTATGGTTGGTTGCCGGTCTGACCTTGAGCTTCTTATCACTGGGGTCAAGCAGCCTTTCTGCTCATGCGGATAGCATTGCGCAGTCTGGTGAAAGTAGCCAAACGGATGGCGGCAGTCAGTCAACTGCGATGAATTCAGTTGGTACCAGCACAGCCAGTGTCACCAGCCAGAAAACTGTTCAGGTCAGCCAAACGGCGTTCATTGCTACCAGCTTGTCGGTGAGCCAGTCGCAGTCTATTTCGACGAGCCAATCAAAATCGGATTCAACCAGCGTTTCGACGAGCCAGTCGCAATCAAATTCAGACAGCGTCTCAACAAGTCAATCACAATCAACTTCGACTAGCGTCTCAACAAGTCAATCACAGTTAGGTGTGGCTGGATCAACGACTAACCAGTCACAATCGGTTTCGGCTAGTGTCTCGGCCAGTCAGTCGCTTGCGCTTGTACAGGGTGGACAAGGTCAGGCCAATAGCGGACTTATCACCAGCCAATCAACACAAATGACGGCACAGGCCGGCACAACAGAGGAAAACGTTAGTGCCCTGAGCCTAGGGGCAACGGCGGTAACACCCGATGCCTTGGCGCAGTCTAATTTGGCAGAACAAGGCACTGTCCTTGGGGATAGTAGCACGACCAGTCAGTCGTCTAGCGGTAGTCAAACCAGCACGAGCCCAGCACCAACGGCGGTGCAGTCGATGGCCGACGACCAGACGGCTCGGTCACAGTTTAATAGCACCGTTGCTAGCAATACGGCCAGCCAGTCAAATCAGGTCAACCCCTCAAGCATTACCATTAGTCAATCTGATCAGCTGACCAATATTGATCAATACAAAGCGCAGGACCAAGCCAATAATTCTTATGCGGTGGTCACCGACTGGGCTTCTTTTCAGGCTGCTTATTTAAATGATAATATTCGCTTTATCGATATTCAAAATGATATTACGAACCCAAATGCGGGCAATTACAACGACCTTTCCGAACGTACTCAGAACATTATTATTCAAGGAAATGGTCACCAATTGAACCTGGGGCAGGCGGCGATGTGGACCGGGGTTTCACCCAATGCCGCTAGCAACGGGACCGGTGGATCAACCTTTACGATTACCAATACCAATTTGGTTCAGTATGATGCCTGGAATTCAACTAGTGAATCTGGAGTCGCTTGGAAGGGCAGTTATCCAAATGCTGCCATTGCTAGTTATAACCAAAACAACTCCGATGGGGGTTGGATTTATAATATTGATAATGTCAGCTTGAATGGTCCCCAGGGAATTACGGGGCCGGCTAATCAGCAACCAGAACACTTACTGGATGCCGAGGGTTCGTACGCCATTTTCTCTGGCAATGTCACCGTTAACTCGACCCAGGAAATGGCTCGGATTAGTAAGGTTGATATCGTCAACGGTGCCAATGTGAACTTCCAGTTGGCCAATGGTGCTAACGTTACCAGTAACACGGGCGATGGATCGCCAATGTTTAACTTCTCGAGCCTGGCAACCGCCCAATCACAGGGTTCGGCTATTACTGGGGCCGACCACATGTTCCGCGTGGGGGATGGTGCCTCGGTTAGCGGAGGATTTTATCACTCAGGTGCAGCAGCACCTGGCTTGTTTAACTATGGCCTCGTTTATGGTAGTTATCAGGGGATGGAAATCGGTGATAACGTTACCTGGACTTTGGATGGGTATCGTCACTTATTAGACCAATTGAACTACAATGGCTCTAATCCAAATAATCGCCAGTATATTTTTGGTCGGAACTTTACGGTTAATACTCTTAATAACCAGGATAATTTGTCGGGTGTGACTGCATTTGACGGTCGTGACTTTATTACAACAAGCGACAATACGAACGCTAATATCTACTTTTATCCAGGCTTGACGCTGTCCTTTAAGCAATTTAATACTCAAAGAGGCGCTCAATCAATTAAGTTGGGTGCTGGGACGACGCTGGAGATTGACGAGCCCCGTCTTTTTCATGTTGGACTCTTTGATTCCAATAATAATGGTTATGACTATGCCGGTGGTGTTGATAATATCGGTGGTTTTAATGGCCAGATATTCACCATGAGCAATGGTGCTCAGTTTATTATCAAGGGTGTTAAGACCAGCATCTGGACCACGGGTACCTCGAGCGGATCAAATCCAACGGCATCGGATCAGACCGATGGCGGGACCCTAGTGATTACGAATCAAAATGCTGTTTTAACTCCTCGAGATGGCGACCAAAATTCCACTATCACAGTTAAGACAGATGATACACGCGAAATTTGGGCCGATAATACCGGTGGCAATGGAGCCGTGAACGTTGACTATGTTGATGAAACCGGCAAGGTCGTCAAGGAGGTTCAGGTCGATGTTTCTGATTTGAAGAAGTATTATCCAGGCGAAGTTGTTTCCCTGGTTAATTCCAACATCGTCAATGACCAAATGCCAACGGGCTACCGTTGGGCCTTGGGTTCTGAGATTCCAAGCACTGCAGCGGGTGATCATCAAAGTGGCGGGGACTCAACGACATCGGCCGATGACGGGACCGCAGATGGACAAGCCAATAACTTGATTGTGCCCGTCAACGATATGTCCTTTACCTATAAGGTTTATGTTTATGGTCTGCCGGAAACCGTTCAATACCAGTATGTTGATGAAAATACTGGCAAGGTCTTGCCGGGTCAGTTGTCTGGCGGAACCGGGTCGGAATTAACATCTGGTTTGATGACCGCTAATTACGGCAATACCATTGATTGGACCAATCAGTATTACACAACCACAAATGTTCCAACCGGCTACCACTACGACGCCAGCAATACTAACCAGACCAAGTCCACTGTTGTGAGCGATAACAATGGCTTAGTGACGATTTACGTGGCTGGAAACGCGCAAAATATTCAGCCGGTTTACGAAAATCAGCATGGCAATACGCTTCGATCTGTGCCAAGTCTGACGATTCAGGGCATTACAGGTCAGACACTAGCTTCTTTGCCACAACCAGAGGTTGATGGTTTTTCAATTTATCAAACGCAGGTTAATGGTCAAGTTGTTGACCCAACCAAGCCTTATACCTTTGGTCCTAGTGACCAGATTACTTTCCTTTATGAAACGAATGCCGACCGAATTACGGATTTGAGTGCCCTGATTTATGCTGAGGAAACCAAGGAAAACGGCATTATTAATAATGATTCAACCTTAAATCGGGCAGTCAAGGCTAGCCAAGTTAGTCAGGTCGGGGATGCCCGGCAAGCGGCCTTAACGAAATTAAGTGCTGGATCCGGTAACGCCTTGAACGATATTTTTGCTCAGGGAATTGCGGCCATCGATGCGGTCTATCACACCGGTTTGCCAATCGAGACGCAGCGAGCGGACTGCTTGACGAACTTGCAGGCGGTGGCAACGAAGACCGAGACGACCATCAAAAATGATACAACGCTGACCACAGCCCAAGTGGCGAGTGAGACGGCAGCGGTTGAGGCCGATTTACAGGCAGGCCAAACGGCTATCAAATCAGCCACGGATATCGATGGCATTTATGACCCTTTCAACAATTACAGTACTAAGATTCAGGCCGATTACAAAACTGGTGAGGCCATCTCTGGCCAAAAGTCAGATGCTAATAATGCCATTAATGGTGCGGGCAATCAAACCCACCAGGATATTAACAATGACCCCACCATTGATACAGCAACCAAAACGGCTGAAAACAATGCTGTTACTAAGGCAAATTCGAATGCCTTAATTAATATTCAAAATGCTCAAACAGCCCAACAGGTTGCGGATGCCTTGGCTAATGGACTGGCAGCGATTAAGGCGGCCCACGTTTCTGGGACACCACTGACGCAACAGCAAAGTGCTGAAGAACAGGCGGTTCAGCAGGCAGCTCATACCGCAACCGGAATCATTAGTGGCGATCAAACATTAACGAAGAGTGATCAGGATGCGCAAAATCAAAAGGTTTATAACTTTGCGAGTGCTGCTATTACGGCTATTTCGAATGCTCAGGATGCGCAAAGCATTGAAACTTTAGCGAATACGGCCATTCAAAACATCAATGCGGTGCACCAGTCTGGACCTGCGGTCGGTGACCAATTGGCCGCTGCCATTGCCAAACTGAACGCCGAGGCCTTGAAGGTTACTAATGCTATCAATACCGATCCGACCTTAACGACTGCCAAGCAACAGCAGGAAAGTGCCGGTGTGACGGCTGCGCAAAACACGGCGTTAAATCTCTTGAATAGCCAAACAACGGCCCAGGGCATCCAGCAGCAGTTATCAGATGGTGTGCTGACGATTGATAACCAACATCAGTCTGGTGACGATTTAACACAGCAAAAAAATGATGCCAATAATGCTTTGGCATCCCAGGCAAGTGCGACAACAACGACGATCAATCAAGATGTCACGCTGACAGCGGCGCAAAAGCAGCAACAAAAGCTGAATGTGCAAAGTGCACTGACGGCTGACCAAGCACTCGTCACGAACGCTACAAATGCTCAGGGTGTTTTGGATAAAAAAACTGCCGGCTTAGCTGATATTGCTGGCCAGTATCAGGCTGGGGAAGCAATTAGCCAGCAACAAAATGATGCCATTAACGCCCTAGACCAACAGCGGACAACGGTTGAGAGCGCTATTAATATCGATCCAACTTTAACGACTTCTACACGACAGGCGCAAGATGCCTTGGTAGAGGCTGATTTTAGTAATGCCAAAAATGCGGTTAATAATGCTACGGATGCTGACGATATTAACGCTGCCAGGGATCAGTGGAAGCAAAAGCTTGCTAGTGAACACGTCTCTGGTGAAGCATTGGCGAACCAACAGGCTGATAAAAGTAATGCTTTGTCAGTGTTAGCAGGACAAGTCAAGCAACAAATAGAGGCCGATACGGGCTTGACGGGGGCGCAGCAGCAAGCCCAGTCCAATAATGTTGACCAGGACTTGCAGAAAGCTGAATCCGCTTTGACTGCCACCACAGATGCGGATGGCGTCAACAGCACCAATGCCCAGTGGACACAGAAAATCAACAGTGATTATCAGAAGGCCACTCAAACTCTTGCTGAGCAGCAAAGCACCATCAATTCTAATTTGGCGGCATTGGCTGTGCAGGTGAAGACTGAAATCAAGGCCGATGCCGGACTGACCAGTAGCCAGCAGACCGACCAGGCGGGCAATGTTGATAGTGATTTGACTAGGGCTCAGGCTGCAGTTAGTGCTACGACGAATGCCGATGGTGCTAATAGTGCCAATTCGACCTGGACACAAAAAATTAACGCCGACTATCAAGCGGGCGTTCCTTTGGCGACCCAACAAACGAGTGCTAGCACCAACTTGGCGACATTGCATGACCAACTTGTTACTGCGGTCAAGGCTGATACCGGTTTGACGAGTGCTGCCCAGACAAGTGACATTCAAAACCTCGATGCACACTTAATCCAGGCGCAAACTGCCGTGAAGACGGCAACGAATGCCGACGGCGTTAACAGCGCAGTTGCTATTTGGCAGCAAACCTTAAATGCTGACTACAAGAAGGGTGAAAGCCTGAGCGATGAACAGATCGACGCAAAAAATCAGTTAACGCAGTTAGCAGGACAAGTTAAGCAGCAAATTGAAAATGATACCGGTTTGACGGGTGTCACCCAGCAGCAACAAACTAGCAATGTTACGGCTGATTTGGCGAGTGCTTTGAATGCGGTTTTGAATGCCAAGGACGATGACGATGTCAATGCCGCTGTCTCGACTTGGACAACAAAGTTAAATGGCGACTACACGGCCGGCATTCCTTTGGCGAACCAACAAGAGACCGCCATTGCTAGTCTGAAAGCAACCGCCAGTCAGGCGAATGCAAAGATTACTGGTGATACGGGTCTGACGGGTGCTGACCAACAATCGCAATCCGGTCAGGTTAACACGGATGAAGGCAAGGCAATTGCAGCTATTAATGCGGCCACGAATGCCGATGGGGTCAATAGCGCCGAGGCTAGCTGGACGCAGACAATTAATAATATTTACAAGGCTGGAACGCCTTTGTCACAGCAGCAAGAGACTGCCAACCAAAACTTCTCAACTTTGGCGGGACAGCTTAAGGGCCAGATTGATGGGGATGCCAGCCTGACGACCGCTCAGAAGCAAAGCGATGATAGCAACTTGCAGGCTGATTTGACCAAGGCCCAAGTGGCGGTTTCTGCTGCCACGAATGCTGATGGGGTTAATACCGCTGTTTCAACTTGGACACCACTTCTGAAGGCGGACTATCAGACATACGGTACTTTGGCCGAACAACAAAGCGCGGCCAATGATCAATTAACAAAAGTCGCTGGTCAGGTGAAGGCTGAGATTACGGGCGATACCGGCTTAACGACCGCGGACCAAAATTCACAGTCAGCCAAGGTTGATAACGATTTGGCCAGTGCCTTTGCGTCCTTAGTTAACCTTGCTGGTCAAATCAAAAACCGGATTAAGGCTGATACCGGTTTGACTAGTGCTGCACAAGGCAGCCAGTCGAATAGGGTCGACTCCGATTTGAGTCAGGCACAAACGGCCATCAATGCCACGAAGAACGCTGATGATTTGAACAACACGGTAACCACTTGGACTGGAACACTGAATGACGAATACAAGGCTGGTGAGGCGTTGTCAGATCAGCAGGAGTCGGCGAATAATCAATTGGCCGTTTTGGCTAATCAGGTCAAGGTCCAGATTGAAGCCGATACTGGTTTGACAAGTGCTGAGCAGCAAGCCCAATCAAAGCAGGTGGATACTGACCTTGCCAGTGCTCAAACGGCCGTTTCGTCAGCGACGAGTGCGGACGGCGTGAATAGCGCTGTTACCACTTGGACCGGCACCTTGAACGCCGACCACAAGGTTGGTCAGGCGCTGTCGACACAACAGGCCACGGCGAACTCGAATTTGGCGACATTGGCCAATCAGATTAAGACCAAGATTACTGCGGATACCGGCTTGACCGGGGATGCACAACAAGCAGAGGTTGCCACCGTTAATGCTGACTTGGGTAAGGCTCAGGCGGCCGTTAGCGGCGCAACAAATGCTGATGGCATTAATAGCGCCAACGATTACTGGACACAAACACTGAATGGCGATTACCAGGCTGGCCAAGCATTAGCCGACCAACAGGCAACGGCTAATTCTAATCTAGGTACCTTAGCGGGCCAAGTGATTGCCAAGATTAAGGCGGATACTGGCTTGACGAGTGCTCAGCAGACTGCTCAGGTTGCCCAGGTAAATGCGGATTTGAATAGTGCCCAGGGTGCTGTGAAATCAGCCACGAAGGCCGACGGCGTTAATAGTGCCGTTGCAACTTGGACCAAGACATTAAATGCCGACTATCAGGCGGGTGAAACCTTAACCGGTGAGCAAAGCGATGCCAAGACGAAATTGTCGCTCTTGGCGGACCAGGTTAAAAATGCCATTTTGGCCGATACCAGTTTGACGGGTGCGACCCAACAGGCCCAGTCGAGCCAGGTTGATACTGATTTGGCCCAGGCATTGCAGGCGGTTGGAGCTGCCCAGAATGCCGACGATGTGAATAATGCCGTGACGACTTGGACTCAGACCTTGAACGGTGAACACAAGGCCGGTCAGGCTTTGTCGACGCAGGAGTCGACGGCCGTTAATAATCTGACAACATTAGCTGGCCAGGTCAAGGCTGCCATTTTGGCCGATACCGGTTTAACGGCTGTTGAACAGCAAGCACAGACTAAGCAAGTAGAAGCTGACTTGGCCAAGGCTACGGTTGCGGTGAATGCTGCGACGAACGCGGACGGTATCAATAATGCCGTTTCAACCTGGACGCCAACCTTGAAAGGTGACTATCAGGCCGGTCAAGCATTAGCCGCCCAACAGAAGAATGCAAATAGCAACCTGGCAACATTGGCTGGTCAGGTGCAAAACAAAATCCAAGCCGATACTGGTTTGACCAGTGCCGACCAACAGAGCCAGTCGAACCAAGTAACGAATGATTTGAGTAAGGCGCAGGCTGCGGTTAACAATGCAACGAACGCTGATGGGGTCAATAGTGCTCTTGCCAGTTGGACCCAGTCGCTGAATGGCGATTACCATGCTGGTCAAGTTTTGTCGACGCAACAAGCAACGGCCAATGCTAACCTGGCGATTTTGGCGGGCCAGGTCAAGAACCAGATTACAGCTGATACTGGCTTGACGGCTGCCAGGCAGAAGTCTTTGTCAAATCAGGTGGATACTGATTTGGCTAAGGCGCAGGGAGCAGTTAGTGCTACCACTAATGCCGATGGCGTGAATAGTGCTGCTACTAGTTGGACCAAGACCTTGACGGCCGATTACCAGGCCGGTACTGCTTTGGCGGACCAACAAGCGACTGCCAAGTCAAATCTGGCTGGCGTGGCTGACCAGGTCACAACTAAAATTAAGGGCGATACCGGTTTGACTGGTGTCCAACAACAAGGTGAGAGCAATGCTGTCAGTGCTGATTTAGCCAAGGCAGATAGCGATATCACGAATGCCACCAACGCGGATGGCGTGAATAATGCTGTTTCAACTTGGACGCAAACGTTGAATGGCGATTACCAGGCCGGTCAGGCATTGGCTACGCAACAGGCGACTGCCAGTGCCAACTTGAAGACACTCGCTGACCAAGTCCAGGCCAAGATTACGGCCGATACCGGCTTGACGAGTGCTGACCAACAGGCGCAGTCTGGCCACTTGACGGCTGATTTGGCTACCGCTCAAGGGGCAGTGCAATCCGCCACCAATGCGGACGGCGTTAATGCCGCCGTGGCCACTTGGACGCAGACGTTGAATAACGACTACCAGGCCGGTGAGGCGTTGACAGCTGAACAAAAGGATGCGAATGCCAAACTTTCGGCTTTGTCAGTCCAGGTTAAAAACGCAATTTTGGCCGATACTGGCTTGACCAGTGCGACCCAGCAAACTCAGTTAAATCAGGTTGATCATGACTTGGGTCAGGCCATCGTTGCAATCGGTACCAGCAAGGATGACGACGAGGTCAACACGGTTGTTTCAGCCTGGACACAAACGTTGGACGACGATTACAAGGCTGGCGAAGCCTTGTCCAACCAGCAGGCAACAGCTGAGGCCGCCTTGACGACCTTGGCAGGCCAGGTAAAGGCCAAGATTTTGGCCGATACCGGCTTAACCAGTGCTAACCAACAAAGTCAATCGAACCAGGTTGAAAAAGACAGTGCTCAGGTGCAAGCAGCCGTAAAGGCAGCAACGAATGCGGATGGTGTCAACAGCGCCGTAACAGTCTGGACCGCAACATTGAACGGCGACTACCAGGCTGGTCAGGCTTTGGCTACCCAACAAGCTAGCGCTAATGGCCAATTGTTGACCTTGGCAGGCCAGGTCAAGGGCAAGATTTTAGCTGACACTGGTTTAACAACTGTTCAGCAACAAAATCAGTCGAACCAAGTCGACCGTGATTTGACTCAGGCCCAAACCAACGTGACTGCAGCAACGAATGCCGACGGTGTCAACAGTGCCGTGGCCACTTGGACAAAGACTCTAAATGGTGATTACCAAGCTGGCGAAACTTTGGCTGTCCAACAGACAATTGCTAATTCAAACTTGGCAACGCTGGCTAACCAGGTCAAGGTCAAGATTGAAGCCGACACCGGTTTGACGAGTGATCAGAAACAAGCTCAGTCAAATCAGGCTGATGCAGACTTTGGTCGTGCACAAGCTGCCGTGAACGCAACAACGAATGCGGATGGCGTGGATAATGAAGTCTCAACGTGGACCAAGACGTTAAACGCTGACTATCAGGCCGGTGAGCCTTTGTCAACGCAACAGTCAACGGCTAATGGTCAAATGACCACGTTGGCTGACCAGGTCAAGGTCAAGGTTGAGGCGGACACCGGTTTGACGAGTGCTGAGCAGCAAAATCAGTCGGCCCAGGTGGACCGCGATTTGTCTCGGGCCCAGGGTGTCCTCAACACAACAACCAACGCCGATGGTGTCAAGAATGCGATTGCAACTTGGACACAGATTGTATCCGCTGATTACCAGGCTGGTGAAGCCTTATCAGCTCAACAATCAACAGCAAACTCCAACTTGGCAACACTTGCTAGTCAAGTGCAGGCTAAGATTGCAGCGGATACCGGCTTAACGACAGCGGAGCAGCGAGCTCAGTCAGGTCAAGTAAATGCTGATTTGACACAAGCTCAGAGTGCTGTGAATGCGGCCCAAAATGCTGACGCTGTGAATGGTGCTGTGGCCACTTGGATCAAGACTCTAAACGATGATTACAAGCCTGGCGAAGTGTTGTCGGCCCAGCAGTCAACGGCCACGAGTAATTTGGAAATTTTGGCTTACCAGATGAAGGCTAAGATTGCGGCTGATACTGGCTTAACCGGGGCAGAGCAACACACTCAGTCCAGTCAAGTTGATACTGACTTGACGAAGGCAGAGGCCGTTGTAAGTGCGGCAACCAACGCCGACGGTGTCAAGAATGCCGTTTCGATTTGGACACCAACTTTGACCGGTGATTACCAGGCTGGCGAAGCGTTGTCAGATCAGCAGGAAGCAGCCAAGAGCAATTTGGCTACTTTGGCTGAGCAGGAAACAGCCAAGATTGCAGCCGACACCGGTTTGACGAGTGCAGAACAGCAGGCTCAGTCGGGTCAAGTCGAGGCTGATTTGGCCAAGGCGCAAGCAGCTGTAACCGTAGCAACCAATGCCGATGGTGTTAATAGCGCGGTGGCTACCTGGACACAGACTTTGACCGGTGATTACCATGCCGGCCAGGCTCTTTCAACTCAGCAAGCAACGGCTAATAACAACCTGAACGGAGTGGCTGGCCAAGTGAAGGCCAAGATTTTGGCTGACACTGGCTTAACCAGTACGGCCCAGCAGGCTCAAGTTGCGCAGGTAAATCAGGATTTGTCTAAAGTCCAAAATACTGTATCGGCGGCAACCAATGCCGATGGTGTCAACAACGCCGTGGCTACTTGGACGCAGACCTTAAATGGTGATTACCATGCCGGTCAGGCTTTGTCGAGTCAGCAGGTCGCTGCTACTGGACAGTTGGCAGCCCTTGTTAACCAGGTCAAGGCCAAGATTGCCGGGGATGCTGGTTTAACAAGTGCAGACCAGCAGGCGCAGTCAAATCAGGTCGAGGCTGACTTGACGAAGGCAGAGGCTGCAGTCACTGCAGCAACGAATGCTGATGGTTTGGATAATGCGGTCAATACCTGGACAAAGACTCTGAATGCTGATTACAAGGCTGGTCAGGCTGTGTCAGCCCAACAAGCAGCGGCTAATGCCAACCTGGCAACACTTGCTAGTCAAATTCAAGCCAAGATTGCAGCTGATACCGGTTTGACTAACGCTGAGAAACAGGCTCAGTCCAGCCATGTCGAGGCTGATTTGGCCAAGGCAAAAGCAGCTGTGAATGCGGCGACGAATGCTGATGGCATCAACGGTGCGGCTTCAATTTGGCAGCAAACGTTGAACCATGATTATCAACAAGGTGCTTCTTTGAGTAGTGAGCAAACGGCAGCCAATACGAGTTTGGCTACGTTAGCAGACCAGGTCAAGGACAAGATATTGTCCGATACCGGCTTAACAACGACTCAGCAGCAAGCTCAAGAAAATCAGTTGGATCATGATTTGGCTCAGGCTCAAAGTGCTGTCAATCAAGACCAGGATGATGACGGTGTCAACAATGCTCTTTCAGCTTGGACGCAAAGTTTGAATGCCGACTACAAGGCCGGCAAGGCACTGGCACAGCAACAGCAATCCGCCATTGCGAACCTAGAAGCCGTGGCTAGCCAAGTAAGGGCTAAGGTTGCAGCCGACACAGGTTTGACTAGCGCTGAAAGGCAAGCTCAGTCCAGCCAAGTAGACACTGATTTGGCCAAGGCAGAAAATGCTGTCAACGCGGCAACCAATGCCGACGGTGTGAACAGCGCGGTTGACACTTGGACGCAATCATTGAATGGTGACTACCATGCTGGCGTTAACCTTGATAGTCAGAAGGCGGCTGCTAGTCAGGCAATTGCCACTGGTGCTGCATCGGCCAAGGTAGCCATCGAAGCCGACAAGACCTTGACGACTGCGCAAAAGCGGGCACAAGAGGACCAGGTTGACCAAGACCAAGCTAAGGCGCAAGCGGCTATCAATGCGGCTACCGATGCTGATGCAACGAATGCAGCTCGCGACGCTGGTACGCAGGCGATGACCAATGACCATCAATCAGGCGCAAGTGTGACAGACCAAAAGGCAGCTGCTAACCAGGCAGTGGCTACTAACGCAGTTGCAGCTAAGGCAGCGATTGAAGCCGACAAGACCTTGACGACTGCCCAAAAGCAGGCACAAGAGAATCAAGTCGACCAGGATGCAGCTAAGGCGCAAGCGGCCATCAACGCGGCCACCGATGCCGATGCATCGAATGCAGCTCGTGACGCCGGGATCCAAGCGATGACCAACGACCATCAGCCGGGTGCAAGCATTGAAGCCCAAAAGGCAGCCGCTAACCAGGCAGTGGCTACTAACGCAGCTGCAGCTAAGGCAGCCATCGAAGCCGACAAGACCTTGACGACTGCGCAAAAGCAGGCACAAGAGGACCAGGTTAACCAAGACCAGGCTAAAGCACAAGCAGCCATTAATGCAGCCACGGATGCCGATGCAACGAATGTGGCTCGAGCTGCCGGCAGCCAAGTAGTGGTCAATGACCATCAACCGGGTGAAAGTATTGCGGACCAAAAGGCAGCGGCTGATCAAGCATTGGCAAATCAAGCAGCGGCTATCAAGGCGGCCATCGAAGTCGACAAGACCTTGACGACAGCCCAAAAGCAGGCCGAAGAGAACCAGGTCAATCAAGCGCTGGTTAAAGCACAGGCGGCTATCAATGCAGCAACGGATGCTGATGGTATCCAAACAAATTTGGCTACTGATAACCAGCAGCTGCAAAAGCTTCAGGATAGCCTGACAAAGTTAACAGGTCAGGAAAGTGAAGAGAAAGCGCAGTCAGTAGCTGTTAAATCAGCTTCAGCATCGACACAGCCAGTTGTGCCCTTGCAGCAGGCTAATCTCGGAACCGAAAGGCTGATTATCAGTCCTCAGTTACAAGCGGTATTACCAGTAACGGGACAAGGTCAAACAAAGCAGTCAGGAACGGTTGACCATACTAAGCCAGTTACCCGTGTTGCTTTGTATGACCATCGAAAGACTGGCGTTCATCAGAATAACCAGTCAGTC
The DNA here is from genome assembly GCF_963580165.1 of Fructobacillus evanidus. NCBI lineage: Bacteria > Bacillati > Bacillota > Bacilli > Lactobacillales > Lactobacillaceae > Fructobacillus > Fructobacillus evanidus. The sequence continues at coordinate 108,688 of NZ_CAUZLM010000005.1, read as the reverse complement.
ATCAAAGGTATCATTTTTGGTCTTTTGTCAATTTCGTCGCTGTTGGCAATGACGAAAACTTATTTTGCACTTGATTTTCACCGAAAGTTTATCGGAGGTAAGCGTCGGAAGCGCTGATCAAGCAAATTTTAGGTAAATGAAAAGGAAGGCAGTCTAATTTGGACTGTCTTTTTTGGATTCAAAATGACTTTTTAGACGAAAAGTCTTTATTTTGTCGTCTTCCATAATTGATAGTGTAACTTTGTTGTTATATTTGAAAATAATTGGTAAAATGTTGATAAGGATTTTCCGAATTTTTTATCAGTGGTTATTGATAAAAATCAATATAGTAATTCAAACAAAAGAAGGGGGGACAAGATGTCAGAGGATGATAATGATAGTCGATTTTTAATTGAACTCATGATTGTGGTGGCCATTATGCTTATCGGTGCTGTATTCTTTGCACTGGCCCTCGCCACCTATTGGTATTAAAACAAAAAACGCGCAACCGTTTTGCCATCAAGCTGAAAGCTCAGTAAGCTTTCGCATGAATGTCAGCGGTTGGGCGTTTTTTAATGACTTTGGGTGCTTGGATCGACCGTCGGAAATTGCTTGTCGGTGACGATTTGGTCGAGAATCTGGTAGTCATGACGTAAATCATAGGGAACATCGCGGTTGGTGTTCCATAACTGAACAACGTAAAGGTTACCAATTAGCCAAAGTAATTCTTGGTCAGTGGTGACCGTGGAGAGGGCTTTGAAAATAGACTTGTAAAAGAGGTCCTCAAATGCGCGGTCTTGCAGTTGAAATTCTAAGACCTCGATGGTGCCATCAAAGTGGAAGGCTTTGATGGTTTCAAATGGGTATCTTTTAAACTTATCAATATCAAGTGTTGCATAGATTGATTGGACACTGGTCCTTAACAACTCGTCTAGAAGTTCATACTTGTCCACAAAGTGGCGGTAAAAGGTGTTGCGATTGACCTCTGCCGCATCACAAATTTCCTTCACCTTTAATTTGGAAAAGGGGGTGTCATGGAGTAGCGCTCCGGCGGTCATTAGTAGGTGGCGATGCATTAAATCATATCGTTTATTTTCCATAAAAAATTTTTCACCCTGTCTAAAAGCAACATTTTTAAATTTTTGTTTCATTTTAAAACAGTGTAACATTTTTTGCCTCTTCAAATCTTCCAAATTAGTCACTAAAATATTCATGATGATTAAAAAGGAGGGGTAGAAATGCTCAAGAAACTCGGGGAATGGATTTATGAAAATAAAGTAAAGACCTTCCTGATTTGGCTAGTTGCCATTATCGTTGTTGCCGGAGGTGCCATCGGTCTCGGTTCGCACTTCTCACAGAGTTTGACGATTAGTGGCGTGCCATCAACGAATATCCAAAGTACGCTGGAACGGGAATTCCATCAGAATCCTAACAGCGGTACGTTAAAGGTTGTCGTGCAAAATCAGAAGGGGATTACCGATGACCAGACAAAGGCGGATGTTGCCAAGGCCATCTCAAAGGCCCAGGATAAGTATGGTTCTGATATCAAGACCATTGCTAATCCTTATACCAACAACACCATTAGTTCTGACAATACGACTACTTATGTCGATATTACCTTCAAGGCCAATTCGACATCGGTAGCACACAGTACGATTACTGGTATCCGCTCGATCTTTGATGATCGGGTAAAGACGAGTGGAACGAAGGTTGCTTATACTGGAACAGTTCAGTTAAAGCCATTTGAAATTGGTGGCCCTTCAGAAATTATTGGGGTTGTGATTGCCTTTGTCTTGCTGCTTGTCTTATTCCGTTCTTTTATTACCGCTGGAATGCCAATTATCTCTGCCTTAGTTGGCTTAGTCACTGGTTTGTTCCTCGTGATTATTGGAACGAATTTTGCAACGCTTGCCAATGTTGCCGAGACTTTGTCTGTTATGTTGGCTTTGGCTGTTGGAATTGATTACGCGCTCTTTATTTTGAACCGTTACCGGACTGATTTGGCCGAGACAAACGGTGATCAAAAGGTGGCCTTAGGAAGTGCTTTGTCCGAAGCCGGCAAGTCGGTTATCTTTGCTGGTGTGACGGTCATTATCGCCGTTTGCGGTTTGTCCTTTGCCGGCATCGAATTCGTGACAACCATGGGCTTTGCTGCCGCTGTGGCGGTGGCCATCGCCGTGTTGTCGGCTTTGACTTTCTTGCCAGCCTTGATTGCGGCTTGTGCCAAGTTTATTCGACCAAATACAAAGACGGTCGAGCATATGGCTAAGAACCCATCAAAGTTCACGAAGTTCTTGACTGGTCACCCATGGACAGTGGTGATTGTCGCCGTTTTGGTTTTGGTTGGCATTGGTTTGCCAGCACAAAATATGCGTTTGGGAATGCCTTACAACGGCTCTTTGCCAGAGAAGCAGACGGAGCGTCAGGCGTATGACATGATTTCTGACAAGTTTGGTGAAGGTATTAACTCACCATTGATTGCCGTTGTTAAATTAGACACTGACAAATCAGCTGCGGTTAACGAGGCCAATGTCGCCAAGATTGCCAGCCATTTGAACGGTCTTTCTGGCACAAAAACATTGTCGCCATTGTCAGTTGACCAGCAAAAGGCAGCGACCTTGCAGGCACAATTGACACAAGAGGCCCAACAGAAGATGGCCTTGCAGGCGCAAACAACTGGTCAGATGCCAACCCAGGCACAAAAGGACCAGGCAGCCGCTCAAATCAAGCAGGTAATTATGAAGCAGGCAACTAAGCCTTATCAGATTTCTGCTGACGGCAAGTATGCCATGTTAGTCGTGATTCCAAAGAAGGGTTCTGAAGCAGTTGAGACGACTAATTTGGTCCACAAGATTCAGAATTACTCAGACAACACGACGAAGTCAAAGTACGACGCTAAGATTACTTTGACTGGAGTGAACGCTGTCAACTTGGATATTACGAAGAAGCTGAATAATGCGACACCAATCTTTGTCTTTACGATTATTGTCTTGGCCTTTATCCTGTTGATGGTTGTCTTCCGCTCCTTCATTGTCCCAGCGGTAGCGATGGCCGGCTTTGGCTTGTCGCTCTTGGCCTCCTTTGGCTTTACCACATTGGTGATTCAAGAAGGCTTCTTGAAGGAATTATTCGGTGTTGCCAAGGCAGCACCGGTCCTTTCCTTCTTGCCAATTATCGTTACGGCCATTCTCTTTGGCTTGGCGATGGACTACGAAGTCTTTATGGTTTCCCGTGCTCGTGAGGAATACCTGAAGACAGGTGATAACGACCGGGCAGTGACGGTTGCCATGCAGGACTCCGGTCCAATTGTGGTGACGGCGGCTTTGATTATGATTGCGGTCTTTGGATCATTTGCTTTGAATCCGAGCCCAACCATCAAGTCTTTGGCCTTAGCCTTAGCCTTTGGTATCTTCTTTGATGCCTTTATTATCCGCTTGCTCTTTGTGCCAGCGATGCTCAAAATTTTTGGGAAAGCCAACTGGGTTTTCCCGGGTAATAAAAACTAAAAACCGACATCTTTTAAATTTTTTCTGCTTATAAAAATTGAAGATAACGAAAAGCCAGCTCAGTAGAGCTGGCTTTTTTTGTTTAAAGTCGAATAGAAATCTTAGTGAATTCTTGAAAGAAATTAGAATGTCTAATAAACGTAAAAACAGCTGCTAGTCCATAGTTGGAGGACAATCGGCTGATACCTGCTGACTTATTATCTTAGGGTCATTGACTTTTCTTTAAAAATGATGAAAAATGAATTTAATTTTGAAACACGATAGAAGGTGATGTTATGCACTTTGCTGAGTTAACTTTAAGTGATGAATTGTTGTATCGTCACTATAAAAATTCTTGGAAAACAAGGATGGTTCCTGGGTCGTCATCAAGTGATATGCCTTTTCCTGATTATCTGCAGAAGCTTGAAGATGATAAAACCAATAAAAATGGAAAATTTGTCCCCGCTAAAACGTTATTCTTATTTGATCACGATGTGATTGTTGGTTGCGTACAAATTCGATATTTATTGACCAAAAATTTAATGATTGAGGGAGGAAATGTTGGGTACGGTGTTCATCCGGATTTTCGGGGGTTAGGGTATGGCACTAAGTTACTTGAACATGCCCTGCAAGAACTTAAAAAGAGTGGTATTAATGAAGCGGTCCTTACGTGTGACAGTGAAAACCCGGCATCGCGGAACGTAATCCTGAATTGTCATGGTGCTTTGAATGCTAAGTACGAAATTAGTAATGTTATGAAAGAGCGTTACTTAATTCCTATCAAATAATGTGGTGCGTCTTATTTCCAATAGTGCAGTAGCGTACCTGCACCATAGGTATCGAAAATCAGCGAAATAATTCGTTTTTTTCTTCCCTGTTACCTATTACTAAAATTCAAAAGCCCAAAGAATTTTTTCAGCTAATGTGTAGCTGTCTCATAAAAATTCTTGGGACTTTTTGTTTTGAATGAATATTTTGATTAATGATGATAAATATCTCGCCTTAAAACGAGTAGTAAAGGAATCTTACTTGCGACATTAACGACTCTCAACATCGGAATCTGGAAACTTTCTCTCATTAAACATTCGATCAAAAATGGGATAGCCTTCGTGGAGTGTATAGGGTTTTTCTAAGTTATGGTTCCAAAGGCGGATAATATACATGTTTCCGAGGCTCCATATAAATTCCTGATCATCGGTTAGTTGGCGCAATACTTTAAAAATCAGGCTATCAAAAATATCCTGAAACAGGGAATCATCGAGTTGAAAATCGAGTGCTGACATTGGTGTCGAAAATTCCATAGCGGCAATAATTTGAAAGGGATGCACACGAAAATCAGCTAAGTCTACTTGGGCAAAGAGTCGGGTGATGGCCTCTGTTAGCATGAATTCTAATAGCGCAAATTTATCAACAAAATGCCGGTAAAAAGTATTGCGATTAATATTGGCGGCTTCGCAGATTTGCTTGACCGTTAATTTGGAAAAAGGAACGGTTGTTAATAGTCCGGCCGTTGTTTCCATAATGTGGTGATGCATTAATTCGTAATTTTTACTAGCCATTGTTTTAAAAAGGGGACACTTTCTTAGATTTGTCTCTCTAAGGAACAGTATAACAATTTTATCCCTTTCATAATATACATATCACCATTAAAATGTACACAACGATTAAATAAAAGGAGGAGCAATCATGCTCAAGCGTCTTGGGGAATGGATTTATGAAAATAAAATCAAAACCTTTCTTGTTTGGTTGGTTGCCGTTGCTGTCTTAATTGGTGGGGCAGTGGGACTTGGTTCTCATTACACGACTAATTTGACAATTACTGGTATTCCATCAACCAACATTCAAAGTACTCTTGAAAAAGAGTTTAAGATGAACCCGAATAGCGGAACGATGAAGGCCGTTATTCAAAATAAGAAGGATGGTGTCGCTGACGACCAGACGAAGGCCGAAGTGGCCTCCGCTATCGATAAGTTGCAAAAGAAGTATTCTTCCGACATTAAGTCGATTTCAAACCCCTATACAACGGGTGTGATGAGCTCTGATAAGACGACGACTTATGTTGACATCACCTTCAAGGATGATTCAACAAATGTCTCCCAAGATGCAATTGATGGCGTTAAGGACACGTTTAACGATAAGGTGAAGAGCTCCGATACTAAGGTTGCCTTTACCGGATCAGTGAAGGTCACACCAATCGAAGTTGGTGGTAAGTCTGAATTAATTGGAATTGCCATCGCCTTCGTGCTTTTGTTGGTACTGTTCCGTTCCTTCGTGACAGCCGGAATGCCAATCATTTCAGCTCTTGTTGGCTTGGTTTCCGGGGTATTGTTGATTACTATCGGAACCAACTTCATTACATTGGCTAGTGTTAGTCAAACGTTGGCTGTGATGTTGTCATTGGCCGTTGGAATTGACTACACACTCTTTATCTTGAACCGTTACCGGACTGATTTGGCCGATACGAACGGAGACAAGAAAACGGCGCTTGGTTTAGCGCTTTCAGAGGCTGGTAGTTCAGTCATCTTCGCCGGTGTGACGGTGATTATTGCCGTTTGTGGTTTGGCCTTTGCGGGTATCGAATTCGTGACGACGATGGGATTGGCAACAGCCGTTGCGGTTGCCGTGGCAGTCGTTTCAGCGTTGACATTCTTGCCAGCTTTGATAGCGGCCTGTGCCAAGTTCATTAAGCCAAACAACAAGACAGTTGAACATATGGCTAAGAACCCATCAAAGATTACCAAGTTGATTACTGGCCACCCATGGACAGTTTCAATTGTGGCTATCTTGGTCTTGGTTGGAATTGCCTTGCCAGCGCAAAACATGCGTTTGGGAATGCCATATAACGGTTCATTGCCTGATAACCGAACAGAGCGTCAGGCCTATGATATGATTTCTGACAAGTTCGGTGAAGGGGTCAACTCACCTTTGATTGCCGTCGTTAAGATGGACACTGATAAGGGCCAAGCCGAAAACGAAGCTAATTTGGCAAAGATTGCTGGTCATATTGCTGACATGAAGGGCGTTAAGATGATGAGCCCACTGACCGTTGACCAGCAAAAGGCTGCAACGTTGCAAACGCAATTGACCCAAGAAGCACAGCAAAAGATGATGGCCCAAGCGCAAGCAACAGGTCAGACACCTACGCAAGCTCAAAAGGATCAAGCAGCTGCTCAAATTAAGCAAGCAATTATTGCTCAAGCTTCAAAGCCATACCAAATCAGTGCGGATGGTAAGTACGCAATGATGGTCGTGATTCCAACGAAGGGATCAGCCGCTAAGCAAACAACTGATTTGGTTAACAAGATTAAGGATTACTCTGATACAACGAAGTCAAAGTACGATGCTAAGATTACGATGACCGGTGTCAATGCCGTTAACTTGGATATCACGAAGAAGTTGAACGATGCTACGCCACTCTTTGCAGTCACGATTATCGTCTTGGCATTCATCTTGTTGATGGTTGTCTTCCGTTCATTCGTTATTCCGGCTGTTGCCATGGTTGGCTTCGGTTTGTCATTGTTAGCATCCTTTGGCTTTACCACATTGGTTATCCAAGAAGGCTTTATGAAGGGACTCTTCGGTGTTGCTAAGGGCGCACCAATTATCTCCTTCTTGCCAATCATCGCCACAGCCTTAATCTTCGGACTGGCAATGGATTATGAAGTCTTTATGGTTTCACGTGCCCGCGAAGAATACGCTAAGACTGGTGATAACAACCGTGCTGTCACGGTTGCCATGCAATCATCTGGTCCAATCGTTGTGACGGCCGCTTTGATCATGATTGCGGTCTTCGGATCATTTGCTTTGGATCCTGACCCAACGATTAAATCAGTTGGTTTGGCACTGTCATTTGGTATCTTCTTCGATGCCTTTATTGTCCGCTTGCTCTTTGTTCCGGCCATGATGAAAATCTTTGGTAAGTGGAATTGGGTTTTCCCAGGAAACAAGCACAAGTAACAGCTTCTGATTTTTCTGCTTAAAAATTAATATAACTTGAAAAAGCCGGCCCTTTGGGGTCGGTTTTTTTGTTAAGATTATTCTTCAAAGGACTTACTACATTTGTAGTAAGGTGGTATACTACAAATGTAGTAAAGGAGGACCAGCGATGAGTGTGACTACTGTAAGATTAAAAGATGATACGATGGCATGGGCGAAAGAATATGCCGAATTTAAAGGAATGACTGTCACTGCGTTCATTGCTTCTTTGATTGATGAAGCACGTCAAGATGATGAAGACTATGCCGATGCGATGAAAGTGATTAACTCAGAGAATCGTGAATACGTCTCACCGAGTGAAATTAAAGCGAAATTTGGACTATGAGATATCGGTGGAAGTTTGATAGGAAGGCTGAAAAGCAATTTGAAAAACTAGATAAACCGGTACAGCGTCGCCTTTATAACTGGCTGGAGCTAAATATCAGTGGTACGAATAATCCTAGACTTTTTGGTAAAGCTTTAGAGGGTGAGTTCAAAACATTGTGGCGTTACCGAGTTGGGAAGTATCGAATTATTGCTGATATTGTTGATGATGAATTTGTAGTTGTTGTTCTGAAAACTGATAAACGCTCTGATGTTTATCGTAATAAATAAGAAGATAGCTTGAAGAAGCCGGCCCCATTGGGGGCGGCTTTTTTTGTTTGGATAACTGAGTGAAGACTTGTCAGAATTGCCCTTCTTTGTTAGTTTAGAATAAAGAAATTTTGTTTGAGACGGGGAGAGTTTAGCATGAAAAATCGGAAGATAATGTGGTTACTAGCGCTCGCTAGTCTTATCGCCTTTGTGGGTAGCTTGTGGCTTGATCAATTGTTCTTTAAAATTATGTTTTATATTGTGGCAACGCCACTTTTCTTGCAGTTAGGGTGGTCAGCAGCCGAAAAAACTTCTGGTTATTTTAAGAAAAATCAGCGGTGAGCGGAATTGATTAACGCAGAAATAAAGTCATAAAAAGCTTGCAATGCCTGGCGTATCTTGATATACTATCATAGTCGTAAAGATATACGGGAGTGTAGCGAAGTCTGGCTAAACGCGACGGACTGTAACTCCGTTCCTTCGGGTTCGTAGGTTCGAATCCTACCGCTCCCATCGCTGCCCTTGTGACAGCCACTGCTTTATGACTGCCCCTTGGCCAAGTGGTAAGGCAGAGGTTTTTGGTACCTCCATGCGCTGGTTCGATCCCAGCAGGGGCAATCATGGTTAAAAAGACTAACAAGAAATTTCTTGTTAGTCTTTTTTTGTCTTCTCGGGTAGGTAAAGAAAAAAGCATTGTTTAATGTTTACGAGGGTAGAAGTTGGTCAAATATCCCAGCTTACCAACAAGCAGCTAAAAACGGCCTGACGTCACTGTCAGGCCGTTTTTTAGGCGAGGTATTGTTTGTACTGTTCGATTTCTTTTGGCTTCAAGGAAACGCGAATGGTTGTCCCAGATTCATTGAAGTCTTGACCCAAGAGGGCATGCTTGTCTAAGATTTCAGCCACAATCTTGGAGTCTGCAAATGGGACGTGCAGACTCACTTCGGCCATGTCGGCAAAGAGCGTCTTTTTAATCAACGTCAAAACTTCATCCTGAGAAGTTCGATCTCGGGCAGAAATGGTAATCGATTGATCACCATCCACTAGCGGGTAAGCCATTTCCGCTACATCCGCCTTGTTATAGATGGTAATCATCGGTTTATCCGTGATACCCAGGCGGGCCAGTGTTTCCTTCGTTGTCGTCATCATCTCTTGATAATGGGCGTCGGAAATATCAACCACTTGTAAGAGTAAATCAGCCTTGGCGGCTTCTTGCAGGGTTGACTCGAAGGCAGCGACCAAGTGGTGAGGCAACTTAGAAACAAAACCAACCGTATCCGAAAGGAGGAATTGCGTCTTATCGGGTAGCGTCAACTGGCGGATGGTGGTGTTCAAGGTTGCAAAGAGCATGTCCTTTTCGAAAACTTGCTTGCTTTGGTCGCTACCGGCTCCTTGGCCGAAACGAGCTAAGAGTTGGTTCATCAGCGTCGATTTACCGGCGTTGGTATAACCAACCAGGGCAACGGTTGGTAGTTCGGATTCTTGCCGTTGCTTGGCTTGCGTTGAGGCATCTTTTTGCAGTTCGGCCAATTCTTTTTTAATAGCGACCATTTCATTGGTCAGGCGCCGGCGAGATTGCTCGAGCTTTGTTTCACCGGAACCACGGCTCGTGAAGCCGGCACCGCCAGCACCAGTTTGCTGGTCTAATGAAACGGACATTGACGTTCGCAAGCGAGGTAATTGGTATTGCAGACGGGCGAGTTGAACTTGGAGCTTGGCAACCTTGGTCTGAGCTCGTTCGGCAAAGATATCGAGGATTAAGCCGGTCCGATCAACGACAGTGGCACCCGTTTCGGCTTCCAAATTTCTGATTTGCGATGGGGATAACTCATCGTTAGTTACGATTAAATCAGCGTCGTAGGTATCAACGGCAATCTTAAGCTCATCAACCTTGCCCTTACCGAAGTAGGTGGCGGGGTTGGGACGCTCCAAGGATTGAAGGAAGGTTTCAACTGGTTGTAAGTTGTTGGCTAAGGCCAAGTTTTGCAACTCTGTTAACTCATATTCCAGGTTTTGCTTTTGATCTGTGCGCAAGCCGGCCAGAAGGACGGGGCGGCTGGGCTTTTGTGAGGTTTCTTTAAAGGTTGTTGGCATACACAGGCCTTTCTGTGAAATAAAACCGCCCTGGTTTCAGTAGCGGTTTGGGAACAATTGAATAAAAAATGTTTTCTTAGTCAAAAACGGTAGTGATGTCGTTGAAGGCCAAGATATCGGCACCGTCGTCTTTGAGGCGCAGGTGCATGACAGCGCCGTTATGCACCGAATGGGCAGCCATTTCAGGATGGCCGAAGTAATCGGCGATTGCCCGAATGGTTGTGCCATGAGAGACAAGCAGGACCTTGTCGCCGTCTTGGTGGCGACTTTTAAGGTCTTTAAAGCCAGCTTCAATGCGGTTGACGAATTCTTGGTAGGACTCGGCTAGGTGATAAGGGTCTGCATCATGGAAAATATCCATCACAACCGGCATACCGAGGTCTTCAACCATGTCGGCATAAGCATTGTAGGCCTTTGGTACCCGAGCATTCAGGTCTGTTAATGTGACCTGGGAGTCGCGGCCTTCAAAAGAACCGAAATTTTCTTCACGAAAGTTGGGCAGAGTTGTTGGCTCAACTGGTGACTGTGCCTGATTTTCACTCAAGGCATAGCGAGCAGTGTGGATGGCCCGTGTTAAATCAGAAGAGTAAGCACCATCAAAGTGAATCTTGGCGAGGCGTTGACCGGCTTTATGCCCATCTTGGATGCCGGCATCGGTTAGCGGTGCATCGGAAAATCCTTGGAAACGGCGTAAAAGGTTAAAGTAAGTTTGGCCGTGGCGGACCATGTAAACATCAATTCCTGCCATGAAATAAGACTCCTTCAAATCTGTTTTTCTTCTTCTTTTGTTAGAAGATTTCTTGTTTCTAGTGTACCACGAAAGGCAGGTGAGCCAAATGCTTTGCCGGTCTTTCGGACTGATTTTTTAATGAAAAAAGCCGGCGAAAATTCGTCGACTTTTTAAACATTATTCGGGGTCGGTATCCTTACCCTTGAGCTGAAACTTTAAGCGTTCACGGTCTTTTTCAGACATGGATGGCTTACTTTCAGAAGTGCCTTGGCTATCGTTATCGTCAGAATCTGTCTTTTCAGGTTCTGGTTTGCTCTCAAGCTCTTTGACAGCAAATTCAGGGATGAAGGCGTTTTCGTAATCAAGCGCCGTGATTTGATAGTTGGCAATCCGCAAAGAGTCACCAGTTCGGAAATCAGGATCGCGCTTCAAAACGTAACCGGTCAAGGTAACAGCTTCATCTTCGTCTAATTCCTTCACATGAATCTGGAAGTAGCGTTGGAAATCGTACAAGGTTGTCTTACCAGAAACCTTGTAGCGTTGATTACCAAGCTTTTCGATATATTCATCGGATTCATCGTTGATTTCATCTCGAACAGAACCGAAAAGTTCTTCGTAAATATCTTTATCAGTAATGATTCCGGCAGTACCACCGTATTCATCAACAACCACCGCAATCGGAGAACGTTTGATGGTCATTTCATCCATGACATCGTGCAGGTCCATGTTTTCAGGAACGGCTGGAATATCACGCATAATCTGAGCAACCGGATTTTTACCAGAGATTCGATTTTGGCGAACAAGGTCGTAGTTAAAGACATAACCCAAAACCTTATCCTTATCGTTGTCAGCGACAACCGGGAAACGAGAGTGACGCTTTTGCAAGTACTCATCAAGCCCCTTAGCAATCGTATCATGGACATCGATCACATCCATTGATGTTCGATCAATCATGACGTCAGCGGCGACCTTATCATTCATTTCAAAGGCACGCTGCATAAAGGTTAAATCTTCAGTATCCAATTCACCGGCTTCAGCAGCACTCTTCGACAAGGAAAGGATTTCCGTCTGCGAATAGATATCATCGTCATTAGTAACCTGGAAACCAATCAAACGGGTTAACCAGTTTGATAAGTGATCGAGGATCCAAATGAATGGGAAAAGGGCAATATGAAAGAAGCGGACTGGACGCACAATTAACAACAAGACCTTGATTGGTTCTTGAATCGCGATGTTTTTTGGCACTAAGTCGGTGAAGACGGCATGAATAATCGTAAAGATAACGATGGCCGCAACAGAAGCGACAGGCTTGGCATAGTCAGCTGGTAGGATATTGGTTGCTAAAATCAAATCAGCAACGGTTTCCTCACCAATCCAACCTAAAATCAATGATGTTAATGTAATTCCGACTTGAGCAGTCGATAAGAACTCCGTTAGGTGCGACACCATATGAATGGCGTGCGCGATGTTTTTTGATGGCTTTTCGCGATCAGCTTGAAGAGCCTCCAAGGCCGACAAGCGCACCTTAACAAGAGAATATTCCGTTAGTGTAAACAAAACCGCCAACAACAAAATAAAGATGATGACGAACGCATTCAACAAGAACGAGGGACCAGAATCCACAGTTATTACCTCACTTAATATAATTTAGATATTTCCTCTATTATAGCAAACTTTATGAAACAAAAAAGATAATCTTTACTAGTGTTAGAATTGGTCTAGTGTTTGTGCTCAAACTGATTTCACAAGCAAAATTCTTTTTGTTTGACAAAAAAGGCGTTAATATGGGAACAAAGTAAGCGTACGTGTTTCAACAAAAGGGATTAGATTGCGTTTTTAAAAATACAGTGAATATTGTGAATTAAAAAATATGCAAAATCAAAAGCCTATTAGAAAGGCCTTTAGGCGAACAAATGTTTGTGCGGACAGTTTTAGGCCTTGAACTCTAAGAAAAATCGGCTAAACTAGTAATTAGCTCAATTGCTTGTTAGTGCTTGTAAATGCGGGTGCGACAGGGAATTGCTTGAAAAATATAAAAGAAAGTGGGACCAAAAGTATGGCTCAAGTAACGGTCTTTACCAAAAATAATTGTGTACAGTGCAAGATGACAAAACGCTACCTCGACAACATGGGGGTTGGCTACGAAGAAATTAATATCGAAGAACAACCAGAGTACCTTGCTCAATTGAAGGATGCTGGTTTTAAGCAGACACCTGTTGTTCAAATTGCTGGTCAGGAAGCCTTCTCTGGTTTTCAACCTGACGCCTTGAAGTCTTTGACGGCCTAAGTTTTTTTAGTGTCACGATTTTTTCCGCTTAGTCCTGATTGGTCTATGCGGAATTTTTCTTCTTAAGGGGAAGACGAACAAATTATAAAAAACGAGGAGAATTATATGTCATTATTGGATCTTGACCTCACACAGGTTACCTATTTTGATTTAAATAACGAAATCAATATTCCAAAGGACAACCAGATTCAGTTGAACAAGGATCAGGAAGCTTTGGCAGCTTTTATGAAGGAAAACGTTGAACCAAACTTAAAGCGGTTTGACTCTGTTGAAGCTCATTACGATTGGTTGATTGAAAACGACTTTTTGGATAAGGACCTGGTCAAAAAATATGACATGGCCTTCATTAATAAGATGTATGACTTCTTAGAGGAGCAAGATTTCCACTTTAGTTCCTTTATGGCGGCTTTTAAGTTCTACAACCAATATGCGCAAAAGACGAACGACAAGGCTTACTACGTTGAATCTTACTTAGACCGTGTTGCCCTGAATGCTTTGTTCTATGCGAATGGCGATGAGGACTTGGCGATGGCCCTGGCCAACGAAATGATTCACCAACGCTACCAACCAGCAACGCCATCATTTTTGAATGCTGGTCGTGCTCGTCGTGGCGAACTGGTTTCTTGTTTCGTTTTGCAAACAAGCGATGACATGAACTCTATCGGCCGAACAATCAACTCAGCTTTGCAGTTGTCAAAGATGGGCGGTGGTGTTGGTATCAACCTCTCCAATCTTCGTGAAGCCGGTGCACCGGTAATGGGGATTGCCAATTCTGCTGGTGGTATTGTGCCAGTAATGAAGTTATTGGAAGATTCCTTTACTTTTTCTTCACAGGTGGGGGCTCGTCAGGGGGCCGGTGTTGTTTATCTGAACATCTTCCATCCTGATTTGATGACCTTCTTGGCAACCAAGAAGGAAAACGCCGACGAAAAAGTCCGCGTGAAGACTTTGTCATTGGGCTTGATTGTCCCTGACAAGTACTACGACTTGATTGAAAAGGGTCAAGAAATGGCCTTGTTCTCACCAGTTGATGTCGAACGCGAATACGGCATGCCATTCAACTATGTTGATATCACAGCTGAATACGACAACATGTTGAAGAACGACAAGATTACGAAGAAGATGATTCCTGCTCGAACGGTTGAAGAAGAAATTTCAAAGCTTCAGCAAGAATCTGGTTACCCTTACATCGTTAACATCGATACGGTTAACCGTGCCAATCCAGTTGCTGGAAAGGTGATTTCATCCAACCTTTGTTCTGAAATTTTGCAGGTGCAAACACCTTCAACAATTGACGATGAACAGGAATATACAACGTTGGGTGAGGATATCTCATGTAACTTGGGTTCAATCAACATCGTCAACATGATGAAGACGGATGATTTCGCCGGTTCTGTCGATGCGATGATCCGCGCTCTGTCCTTTGTTTCCGAGCAGTCTAATTTGAACGTCGTTCCATCCGTGCAAAATGGTAACCAACAAAATCACGCCGTTGGTTTGGGGGCCATGGGTCTGGCAGCCTTCTTTGCTCAGAACAAGATGATGTATGGCGATGAAGAATCGTTGGACTTTACCAAGGTCTTCTTTATGACCTTGAACTTCTATTCATTGAAGGCTTCAATGAATATTGCCTTGGACCGAAAAGAAACCTTCAAGGACTTTGACAAATCAGCTTACGCCGACGGCACATACTTTGAAAAGTACGTGAGTCAAGATTGGGGTCCAGAAACGGATAAGGTTAAGGCGTTGTTTGCCAACCTTCCTGTGCCAACGAAGGAAGATTGGGCAGAATTGTGTGATCAAGTGCAAAAGAACGGTTTGTACAACGCTTACCGTCACGCTGTAGCGCCAACTGGTTCCATTTCATACGTTAATAACACCACGGCTTCTTTGTTGCCAATCGTTAACAAGATTGAAGAACGTCAAGAAGGGATGATTGGTAAGGTTTACTATCCAGCACCTGGTCTGTCAAATGAGACGTTGCCTTACTATGTTTCTGCCTATGATACGAACATGAAAAAGGTGATTGATATTTACGCTGCCGCCCAACCACACGTTGACCAGGGAATGTCTTTGACATTCTTCATGCGGTCAACGATTCCTGAAGGCCTTTATGACTGGAAAGAGGGGCGCACGGAAAAGATGACCACACGTGATTTGTCCAAGTTGCGCAATTATGCTTACAAGAAGGGCATCAAGTCTTTGTATTATGTCCGGACATATACGGATGATAACCAAGAAGCTGGTATCAATGAATGTGAGTCTTGCTCAATTTAATGACGATTTAATTCTAATTGGATATGCTTACAAGAATTTAAATTAGAAAATTTTTCTAACAAAATGCGATTGTGAATACGTGTTCAATCGTTATCCTGGTCTTGTTTACCAGGTTCACAAATGACTGAGCACTGCTCAGTCGTACATATTTTAGGGGTTGACGGCTGTCAACCCAGCTGTTAAATTGAATACGTTGCATGAACTTTGTTCAAATATTATCAAATGATTCTAATTCAAAGTTCTGACAAACAGCCTGCGCTGTTTAGAAAGGAAAGTTCGATGGCAACATACCGACTCTTATATGCCAGCATTGAGGGCAATACACAGTCGTTTATTAATAAGCTGCAGGCGGTTGCTGAAGAAAAAGGCGACACTATTGACGCAAAGGTAGTTGGTGATGAAACCGATTATGAAGAAGAACACCAACCCTTTGTAGCGATTGTGCCCACCTACCTGACGGGTGGAACGGGAACCGGGCCTGCGGTTGTCGAAATCTTTACGAACGCCCTCGCGGACTATATTGATTTTGCTGACAATGCTACACTAATAAAGGGCGTAGTTGGATCGGGAAACCGTAACTTTAACGATCAATATATTTTGACCGCGAAGCGCTACGCCAAAAAGTATCAGGTACCGGTGATTGGAGACTACGAGTTACGTGGGACTCCTTACGACGCAGAAAAAATTTACCAAAGCATCAAGGAAACATTAGGAGAATAACATGGTTGAACACGTGAATAACGGCTCATATACTGCCATTAACTGGAACGATATTGAAGACGCCTTGGACAAGGCAACCTGGGAAAAGTTGACCCAACAATTTTGGTTGGATACCCGTGTCCCAATTTCAAACGATTTGCGCAACTGGCGTGGTGATTTGAATGATACGGAACGCCGGGTTTATAACTTGGTCTTCGGTGGATTGACGACCTTGGATACTTTGCAATCACAAGACGGAATGGCTTCATTGCGTCGCGATGCCGTTAACCAAAAGGAAGAAGCGGTTTTGAATAATATCCAATTTATGGAATCTGTTCATGCCAAGTCATATTCTTCAATCTTTGAAACGTTGAACGACAAGTCTGAAATCGATGCGACCTTCGAATGGGCCGACCACGATGAATTTTTGCAGTACAAGGCCAACAAGATCAATGATGTTTACCAAAACGGCACACCATTGCAAAAGAAGGTCGCTTCGGTCTTCTTGGAAACTTTCTTGTTCTACTCAGGTTTCTACACGCCATTGTACTACTTGGGCCACAACCGGATGCTCAACGTTGCCGAAATCATCAAGCTGATTTTGCGTGATGAGTCCGTTCACGGTACTTACATCGGTTACAAGTTCCAAATTGGCTTCAACAAGCTTTCAGAAGCGGAACAAGAAGAGATGAAGACTTGGATGTATGACTTGTTGTACGACTTGTACGACAACGAAGAAAAGTTTACCCACGAAATTTACGATCAAATTGGTTGGACTGAAGACGTTTTGGTCTTCTTGCGCTACAACGCCAATAAGGCCTTGATGAACTTGGGACAGGAACCATTGTTCCCAGATAATGCCGACCAGGTTAACCCAGTTGTGATGAATGGTATTTCAACTTCAACATCAAACCACGACTTCTTCTCAGGAGTTGGTAATGGTTACTTGTTGGGACAAGTTGAAGCCATGTCTGATGACGACTATCAGGAAGACTAAACTTCTAATAAATCAGAATGCCCACCGCCTCGTGCGGTGGGCATTTTTTGTTTGAAAAAGGAGGGGCTGATTTTTTAGTGAGGCATGTTTTTGCATGACAATTAAAAAAAGACTCAGTCATTAGTGGCTGAGTCTTATCAGTATTAAATTTCTTGTTCCTTGAAAAGCCAAAAGTTTTTCTTCAATGCTGTTGCGACTGCCGGATAAAGGCTGGCGCAGAGGACGACCCAAGCGTAAGCAAGCAGGTAGCCAGCAATAACATCTGAGGCGAATTGCGAAGAAAAGTAGAGTCGTGAGAGCATAACCATCAGCGCCAGGGTAATCAAAATCCAGTCAATCAAAATCCGTAAAATCATCGAATTAATGTTTGGTGTCACCAGCAAAAACAGGATGAAGACGATTGACCAAACAGAAACGACGTGTTGAGACGGAAAAGAGTAGCCTGTGTCCGTTAAGAGGTGACCAACGGGGCGAGAGGCATGGATGAAGAACTTAATGATTTGGGTCAAGATAATTTGACCAAAGGCGGTAAAAATGACCCAAAAGGCTGGAATTTTTAAGTTTGCCAGGAGTAAAACGCCGGCCAAGAGGACGGCGTAGATTAGACACATGAGTGGTGAACCTAAGAAGGTTGCTGCCGACATAATGGCATTACCGTAGCTCGTCTGGACCCCCGTCATAAAGAAACGAACTGATTCATTCATTTCATACAAAAAAGACGCATTGGTGCCAATCAAAACAGCCAGAACGATAAAAAGCAGGGTGGCAAAGACTGCCCAGCGGCGTTGTTTATTTTCGACGGAAATAATCATAGGTTTGGTCTCCAAATAAGTGATTGCTCAATATTTAGTATAAGCATGGCCACCAGGCAAGACAAGCAGTTTTTTTAGATTTATGAAAAAATAAAGAAAAAAAACTAGCTGAACGCTAGTTTTCCTTACTTAGTGCTTGTGTTAGGGATTTCAGTGGTCTTTCCCTTAGCCCATTGTTGCAATTGAGCAACAGCAGCTTGGCGCTTCTTCTTAGAAGAGTCATGTCCGACCTTGCGGCCGCGGGCGAATGAATTCAATGGTGTCTTAACTGCCATGGTGTAACTCCTTATATTAGATAAAATAAATGTATCGTACAGAAAACAATTATACCTGATAAGAGATTGGTTTTCAAGTGCTATAATAGTGGTTATGGAGAATTGGAATCAAACGACAATCAACGCCTTTCGCAAAGACTTGCTTGCCTGGTACGACCAAGAAGGTCGGGCCGCTTTGCCTTGGCGACAAAACACGGATCCTTATCGAATTTTAGTCTCGGAGTTAATGCTCCAACAGACTAGGGTTGATACGGTCATTACCTATTTTAACCGTTTCATGGAAGCTTTGCCAACGGTAGCTGATTTAGCCGCTGCTGATGAAGATTTGGTCTTGAAACTTTGGGAGGGGCTTGGTTATTACTCACGGGCTAGAAACCTGCATAAGGCGGCTAAGTATGTAGTCAATGACCTTCAGGGGCACTGGCCGGAATCATATGATGACCTCCAGGACTTGCCTGGGGTTGGACCCTATACGGCAGCGGCGATTGCCTCGATTGCCTTTGGTCAAGTAGTACCGGCCATTGACGGTAACTTTTTTCGAGTCTTTTCTCGCTTGTTGAAAATTGATGATGATATTGCGCAACCAAAAACCCGCAAGGTTTTTTATCAAGCAATTGAACCCATCGTTGATCCAGAGCGGCCCGGTGATTTTAACCAAGCAATTATGGATTTGGGCACAACTTATATGAAGACGGATAATCCGGACACCTTGCATTCGCCCGTTAAAAAGTATAATGCGGCCTTTCGTGATGGGGTTGAGGACCAGTATCCGGTAAAGACTAAGAAGAAAAAGCCTGTGCGGCAAATTTATCAAGCCCAGGTGGCGTATGATGATCAGGGCCGGTTGTTGTATGAGCAACGACCAAAAACAGGTTTGTTAGCTAATTTTTGGACTTTGCCATTGAAGCAGGTGGAGTCAATCGAAGAATTGGCCGGAAAACAATTAACCTTAAAGCCGATTGTGCACGTTTTTTCTCATCGTCGTTGGGAAATTTGGCTGGTTGATTTGCCGGTTAAAAATCAGCAAAACTTACCCACTAACATGACCTTCCTCTCGTCAAAAGAGCAAGAGGCGCTGGCCTTACCCAAGGTACAACATAAGTTACTGGATCAATTGAAGGAGGTTGATGATGTTTCCAAACGATAAATTAAAGACCGTCTTCTTTTGGACAATCGAGGCGCTGGCCTTAGCTTGCTTAGTCTTCTTAGTCTTTCGCTTCGACTTTTTAATGCACCCGATTGCGGTCTTCGCTAATACGGTCTTCATGCCGTTATTGGTCGCTGGCTTCTTTTACTACGTTTTGAAGCCAATTTTAAAGGCTATTGAAAAAATCAGAATCAAAAACTGGCAGATGCCTCGGCTTTTAGCCGTTTGGATTACCTTTGCCTTGTTCTTGATTGTGGTCGGTGGAGCCTTGATTATTTTTGTGCCACTGATTTTAAATGAAATCACGAATATGATTAATGCCATTCCATCTTTTATCAAGCACGTGCAAGATTTGGTCAATGAAATGGTCAAAGAGCCCTGGTTTAAGCGCATGAATATTTCGGTTTCGGACGCTGATATTAAGACGTCTGTGACCAAGTATGGGACTTCTGTCCTCTCAATTACTGCCGGTACTCTTCAAGCTGTGATTGCGGGAGCGACTTCTTTTACCATCAACGCTTTGATGGTTCCAATCATTCTTTTTTATATGCTGAACGACGCGGACCACTTTTTGCCAACGGTCAAAAATTTCTTCCCAAAGAGCAAGGCGCAGGACGTCTTTGAACTTGGGGGGCAACTCGATAAGACCATTGAGCGCTATATTTCGGGTCAGGCCATCCAGATGGTCTTTGTCGGCTTTGCTATGAGTATTGGTTATTGGATGACCGGATTACCATATATTTGGCTCCTTGGCTTCATTGCCGGGGTCGCTAACATCGTTCCTTACGTGGGACCCTTTATCGGAGTTGTGCCGGCCGTTTTGGTCGCCTTGTCGATTTCCTGGAAGATGGTCATCGGAATCGTGATTACGATGGCAATTGTCCAGCAGGTTAACGGCTCAATTATTTATCCGGCCCTGATTGGTAAGAGTCTGAAGATTCATCCATTAACGGTGATGATGCTCTTACTTGGGGCGGGGAACCTTTGGGGCATCGTTGGCATGATCATTGTTGTGCCGGTTTACGCCATTGTTCGAACGATTATTTTGTACTCCTATAAGTTGCATCTGACGCAGCGAAAGGAGCAGTCTGTTTCGGAATTAACGAAGAAGACCTTTGATAATGAATAGCAATTGATAAATCAGCGCCACAGCCTTTGTCTGTGGCGCTTTTTGAATAGGGGAGATTTTTAGCTATTCTCTGTTGTCGTGCTTTAGAAAAAATAATGATTTTTTCTAAAGTTTTACTTGACGATGAGAAAGAAATCCAGTATTATTAAATGGTTGCCAAAGCGTCTGTCGGTTGTTTAAGACCGGGAGTTAGCCTGGTACGTCAAGATTTGCGGATGTGGCGGAATTGGCAGACGCGCTGGATTTAGGTTCCAGTGGAGTAATCCGTGCAGGTTCGATTCCTGTCATCCGTATCACAATATTTCAAAAAAATATTGTTGAAGTATTCAAAATGTTTT
This sequence comes from Fructobacillus evanidus, assembly GCF_963580165.1. Taxonomy (NCBI): domain Bacteria; kingdom Bacillati; phylum Bacillota; class Bacilli; order Lactobacillales; family Lactobacillaceae; genus Fructobacillus; species Fructobacillus evanidus. The sequence continues at coordinate 87,870 of NZ_CAUZLM010000005.1, read as the reverse complement.
GATATAATATTTAGGTACTGATTTTGCCGACTTAGCTCAGTTGATAGAGCACCTCACTAGTAATGAGGGGGTCAGCGGTTTGAGTCCGCTAGTCGGCATAAGGCTCGTAGAGCAAGACTTTTCAAAAAGGTAGAACACTATGTGTTCTACCTTTTTTGTCGTGATTTTTTTATTTGAAGCAAGCCATGAATGTTTTTATCTCGCACGGGGTAATCTGGCATTACTTTCGTGCCTTTAATTAAAAAATAAAGTAAAAATGCTCAAAATATACATTAAATTTATTAAACATGTTAATATATATTCAAGAAATTCAATAAAATTTGGAGGTTTTGTGTGAAGCAAGATAGTGAAGAAATAAAGAACAAAACATCACGGCATATTGTTGATTTTTCTATTTTGTGTAGGCATGTCTTTTGAGCCTGGGTATCCGGATATAGTTTCTTTTGGTGTAACAATTGTGTTGTCAGTATTGCTGTCCGTCGTTTTGATTATTGATGTTTATTTGATTCGTAAAGTAGCCAATCAAGAGAAAATTTATCAAGAAAAGCTGCCGCTTTCGAAATCACAAAAATTTTTAACCCTTTGTGTGTTGTTGTATTTTGTTGTGATTTATGCCATTAATGGCAATCTTCAAAGCGTTTTTGACCTTTTCGAAGAATCACCTAAAATGATAATTAGTTGCACGATGGTCGCTTTAGGTGCTGGCTTTTTTGAAGAGTACCTTTTCAGAGGCTATTTGGTAAATTTGACACAACGTATTTTGAATCGTTTTAAAATTCAACGCAACAGATTAATCATTATTTCTATCTCAACGAGCTTAGCATTTTCAGCTCTTCATCTTTCAAATTTATCTATTAATTCATCTAGTTCAGCTGTATATCAGCAAGTGGTTTATACGTTTGCACTAGGGCTAGTCTTCATGGTTTTTCGTGTTTTGACAAATTCAATTCTAGTCGCTGCAGTAGCACACTTTCTTTTGGATTGGCAGAGCACTATCACTGGTAATTTAGAAGTAAGCCCTTGGTCCGACATCTTGTTGACCTTCTTGCCGTTGATAGTTATTGCTATTGTCTGGCTAGTTTCAGTGGGTAAAACGATTGAACGAAAGCAAATTTTAGAATTAAAGCCTTAGCTGACATTAACGAAGGAAAAATTAGACTCCATTTATCAGGGCCTGATTTTTTTTATTTTTTTGTATAACTTTTTACTTTACATCAATGAACTTTGGTGTATACTGAGGGCAATCAAATTTAAAGGAGGAACATTATATGTCATTCGAAGAAAAATTTGATGCAACAAAGGACAAGTTCGAAGGTGAGGCAAAAAAGGCCGAGGGCAAGGCAAAGGAATTTGCAGCCGATGCTAAAGATGCCACCAAAGATTTTGCCGATAAGACAAAGGATGCTTTTAAAAAGTAGCTAACGGACCTGGTGAGTGTTCGGTAGTGATTTCAGGTAAGACGTTATTAAACGTCTTACCTTTTTTGTGTACACTCAGTTTGATCTGCGGTGATTCGGTGGCGTTATTTGGCAAATAAGCCAAAAGAAAAAGCCTCTAACAAAATGGCTAGAGGCTGTTCACTTATTTCATTGTGACCAGTTGGCTCATAATGAGTGTTACCAGAGCTGGAATGAGGATGGCCAACCCGGCCAGAACGGGAACCGTTGCACTGATCAAGAGTGCTCCCAAGAAGAAGGTGAAGATGACCGTGGCGATATCGATGGCCGTTTGAGCCATCTTAGTGTTGCCACGGAAGAGGCTTTCATAGAGGGCTTCGTAGAGTGTCCGGAAGTTTCCGGTCATCATCAGCGGCATAAATGGGGCACCTTTGAGTTTGCGGAATTCTTGTAATTCGGCAGCAGCGGCAAAGGAAAGAATCGATGTGCCAACGAGGTTGGGCACGTGTTTCTGCAGGATTGCAGACAACACCAGGATGGCCGTCATATACCAGAGAACCAGGCGCCGTTCGGTTGTCTTGCTGGCTCCCTTATTTTCTAATACATGTTGTAAAACCTTGATTAAGAGGGTACCAACACCGAAAGCAAGCAGTGAAATCAGGTAGTGACTCGCAGTGGAAAAATGCATTTTTCCTAAGTTGATACCGAGCAAAATTAGGTTTCCGGTTTGCAGACCGGCAAAGACTTCGCCGTGGATTAGATAAGAATAGGCATCCAGTGATCCAGCGGTGAAAGTTAAAAGACTTCCAAAGAGGAGTCGTTCATGTGATGGAAATAAATTTTTAGACAAATCCGTCACCTCCAATACGGATACCATTGTACTGCAATTTGTCTTGTTTGCGTGGATAAAGTCGCTGATTTTTAAGGGTTATGAATAGGCCCCCAAGACACTCTTTAAGATTTTAAAAAAGAATGGTTCCGATAAAAGTGCTATACTCAGTCTAGAATGATGAGAAGGAGTACAGAATATGAAGTATGGGATGCGCACACCAAGTTTGAAAAAGTCGATTGCGGCTCGAACATCCGGCCGGGCAACACGGGCAGTTAAGAAGGCTTTAATTCCGGGATACGGAACTCGGGGACGGGGTTGGATGAACCCGAAAAAGAAGATGTATAACAAGGTTTATAGCAAGACGACTTTTAGTTTATTTGATCTGTTTAAGTAAGATGTTAACTAATTATTTCTATCTATTTTTAAAAAAGATAATATTTTTAAACATTATTTACAACAGACAGATTTACTGTTAAAATTGAATCATGATCAGGTCGGGACTGTCTACGGACACCCGGCTATTTTTTTAGGAGTTTTTTTAATATGTCTAAACTTTCAAAACCCTTTCAAACTCACCAGCAGCAAATTAAATTACTACGTTCTCGTGGTATGGAAATCAATCAAGGTAATCAAACGAGCAAAGCCATGCGCTTTCTGGAAAGAGAAAACTATTTTAGTGTTATCAATGGGTATAAACTAATATTTCTTGAAAAGGATCGTTTAAAGGGAAAACCTTTAACTCCTGAAAAATTTTTAGTTGGAACAAAATTTGACGAAATTGCAAGTTTATACAATTTTGATAGGGACCTTCGAAATCTTTTGTTGAATTATATGCTTAAATACGAAAGTAATTTAAAATCGGTAATTTCGTATAGGTTTTCAGAGGAACATGCTAATCAATCTCATCCATATTTACAATTAGATAATTATCGCAGTGGTAATAGGACGGAAGATACTAAAACGGTTCTTTCAACTATATCTACTTTATCAGCTATTATTTCTCGAAAAGGTGGCAAAAAAGGAAATGCCATCTATCACTATGTAGATAAACATAATCATGTTCCTTTATGGGTATTAGTTAAATATCTGACTTTTGGGAATATTAACTTTATGTATGAGTCATTGCCTGACAAAATACAAAATAAAATAGCAAAAGATTTTTCTTCAGAGTATAGGCGTTCTTATGGATTAAAGTCTGACAGGAAATTTTTAGTTACGAAAGAAATGATTTCAGAAATAAATAAGGCTATTAATTCGTATCGAAACGTAGCTGCTCATGAAGAGATTATGTATAAACATGTAGTTACAAAAACAGTTGGTCATAAAAATATTTTTAACTTATTTGGTATGAAGACCTCTGACAATGACGTCACGAATGTTTTTGTTTTAATTATGATGTTACGTGTGGCATTGACAAAACAGGACTACAAAAATCTTTTTAAATCATTAGTTAATTTATTTAATGATTACCAAAATGAATTAGTTACTGTTCCGTTTTCTGACGTTATGAAAATAATGGGTTTTGACGATAATTGGAAACAATCTTTAAAAGCATAATTGGCATATAAAGAACATGGAGAATCAAAAACTTGACTAATTATTTGTAAGTTATATAAATTATTATCTGTTTAAAATATTGTAAGGTGGTTAATATCCAGACGAAAAGCGTATTGAGGCGCTTTTTTATTTGATTAATCATTGTCATTAAAAAACAAAATCACTGTTGACAAAGAAATTAGAACAGTTTATTATACGTGTCAACAGATAAATTATAAATTACTGAGAAAAGATGAGTAAACGTTCAGCTGATTTTAACAGAGAGCCCGGGTTGGTGTAAGCGGGTATTTGAGCAAATGTTGAAGATGGTCTTTGGTTGCGGTATAAGCGGTGAGTCTTGTCGATGAGCCTCTTACGGATTGACACACGTTACCGTGTTAAGAGATAGCTTCTTTAGTGTCTTAAGTGCTGGCCAATAAGCCAGCAATAGGGTGGTACCGTGCCAGGCTATTTGGCGCCCCTAGAATGACTTTTATAGTGATTCTAGGGGCGTTTTTTTGTTTTAAAAAAGGAGAGTGGCGATGACGGCGAATGCAAAGAATGGGTTCTTGCACCAAAAGCAAGCGTGGCAAAATCAGAAATTAATCCAACCACTGCAAATCTTGGTTTGGAACCTGATGCCAACCAAGGAAAATACAGAGGAACAGTTTCTGTCCTTGTTAAATGATTTGGACCAGGATGTCGAATTGACCTTTTTATATGCCTGTAGTCACCACTTCAAGACTATTCCAAAGGATGCGGTCGCCGACTGTTATGCCTGTTGGCACCAAATTGAAGATCAAAACTTCGATGGCCTGATTTTGACGGGGGCACCGGTAGAGCAGCTGCCCTTTGAGGATGTTGATTACTGGCAGGAATTTTTGACCATTAAGGATTGGGCGAAAGACCATGTCAGCCAAACAATCAATGCCTGTTGGTCGGCTCAAGCAGCACTGTACCAAGACTTTGGTATTAAAAAGCGTCGCTTACCGGCAAAATTGTTTGGAATTTATGAGGCCAAGCAACCGGCCCAAGAAACTACCACTGAAAAATCAGGATTGACCGCTGGCCTCTCAAATTTCAAGACACCGCAGTCGCGGTATTCGGAATCGGTGATTGACGTTGAAGACTTGCCAGCTGATTTACAAGTCCTCTTAACCAACGACCAAGCGGGACCACTCCTGCTACATTCGGCTGAGAGGAAGCAGACCTACCTGACTGGGCATTCGGAATACCAAACGAAAACGTTGGATGCTGAATACCGTCGCGACCTGGCTAAGCATTTGGCCATCCATGAACCAGCTAACTACTACCCAGAAGACTATTACGACCGTGGCGAAGAGATTGAAAATACCTGGACGGCTAGTAGCCGCCAGCTCTATCAAAACTGGCTGAACCTGATTGTCAATAAGGAGAAAAATTATGACCGACAAGAAATTACACTTTGAAACGTTACAAGTACACGCTGGCCAAACAGTTGACCCAGAAACTGGATCACGGGCCGTGCCAATTTATCAAACAACTTCTTACGTCTTTAAGGACGCTGATCAGGCAGCCAACCGTTTTGGTTTGACGGAGCCCGGCAATATTTATACGCGCTTGACTAACCCAACGACGGCGGTAGTTGATGATCGCGTGGCGGCTTTGGAGAACGCCAGTGCTGGGGTGACTTTAGCCACAGGGTCAGCGGCCATTACAGCGGCCATTCTCAATATTGCTGGGCAGGGGGATGAGATTGTTGCTGCCAGCACTCTGTATGGTGGGACTTATGACCTCTTTGCGGTCACGCTGCCAAAATTAGGAATTAAAACGACCTTTGTCGATCCAGATGACCCCGAAAACTTTGAAAAAGCCATTACGGATAAGACCAAGGCGGTTTATGTGGAAAGTATCGGGAACCCCAATATTAACTTGGTTGACTTTGAGGCCATTGGCGAAATTGCCCACCGTCACCAAATCCTTTTCTTAGTGGATAACACATTCGGAACGCCTTACTTAGTCCGACCTTTGGATCACGGCGCTGATATCGTGATTCATTCGGCCACGAAGTTTATTGGTGGTCATGGGACAACGATGGGTGGTGTCATTGTCGAAAAGGGTGACTTTGATTATAAGGCCAGCGGCAAGTACCCAGGTTTCACAACGCCAAACGCGCAGTATAACGGCTTGGTCTTTGCTGATTTGGCACCGGCGGCCTTTACGACCAAGGTTCGAGCCGAAAGCTTGCGTGACCTGGGAGCAACGATTAGTCCCTTCAACTCTTTCTTGTTGCTGCAAGGATTGGAATCACTCTCCTTGCGGGTTGAGCGTCACGTTTCAAACGCCGAGAAGGTGGTCGACTACCTGAATAACCATCCAAAGGTTGCCTGGGTCAAGTATCCAAAATTGGCTGATAGTCCTTATCACGATTTGGCGGAAAAGTACTTCCCTAATGGGGTTGGTTCAATTTTCACTATTGGTTTGACTGGTGGCGAAGAGGCCGGTAAGGAATTGATTAAGAACTTGAAGCTCTTCTCGCTTTTGGCCAACGTCGCCGATGCGAAGTCACTGATTATCCACCCGGCTTCAACGACCCATGCCCAATTGAATGAGGAAGAGCTGCGAGCAGCTGGTGTGACGCCGGACTTGATTCGCCTCTCAATCGGGGTGGAAAATGTTGACGATATTATCACTGATTTGGACCAGGCATTGGCTAAGATATAAAGGCGTGCGTGGTGAAGAGGCTTTGGCCATGTACTAAAGATGTGCGTGGTGAAGTTGGCATTGACCGAATTTAAAAAGGCACGATAGGGTTTGACGACAAAAATCAGGCTGTGTAAAAGATTGGAATAAGGAAAGGTAAAAATTAATGGCAATTGACTGTTCTTGGCAAAAGAAGATTGAAACGATTTTGGCCCAAGCGGGTAACCGAGTTGATAATGTGACGGGGTCGATTTCGATGCCGCTGTACTTTTCGACCGCTTACCGGCACGAAGGTTTGGGTAAGTCAACGGGTTATGACTATTCTCGGATGACGGAACCAACCAGGGACGTCTTAGAGGACGTTTTGGCACAGATGGAAAATGGGGCGAAGGCCTTTGCCGTTTCCTCTGGGATGGCGGCCATCCAATTGGTCTTTAGCCAGTTTAAGAGCGATGATCATATCATCGTTTCCGATGACTTGTATGGTGGCTCCTTCCGTTTCTTTGATCTTTTAGCAAATCAGTACCATCTCCGCTTCAGCAAGTGGGATGGTCAGGATTACCAAGAACTCGACCGGCTTTTGGCAGATGGCGGGAAGGCTGTTTGGATTGAGACCCCTTCAAACCCAACCATGAAGGTGATTGACATCCAAAGGGCGGCCGACCACGCTCATGCCGTTTCGGCCCAATTGCTCGTGGATAACACTTTCTACACACCTTTGATTCAACAACCCTTAAATGAGGGGGCAGACATCGTGGTTCATTCTGCTACGAAGTATTTGTCAGGGCATAATGACCTGTTGGCCGGTGTGGTGGTTTGTAAAACCGAAGAAACAGCTGCAGTCATTGGTCAGAATCTGATTACGACGGGTCCTAATTTGGCACCCTTCGACTCTTGGTTACTCTTGCGTAGCCTGAAGACGCTGCCTTTGCGCCTGGCCAAGCAGGAAGAAAACGCACAGACCTTAGTCGCTGATTTTAACCAAAGTGAGTTGATTGACGAGGTGCGCTACCCTGGCCGCGGTGGTATGGTCAGCATTTATGTGAATAAATCAGTTGATATTGACCGTTTCTTGAGTGCCTTAAAGGTAATCTCCTTTGCTGAAAGCTTGGGTGGTACGGAAACTTTGATAACCGTTCCGGCAGTGCAAACCCATGCCGATATGACACCAGCCGAACGCGAAAAAACAGGGATTACGGAAAACTTGTTGCGAGTATCCTGTGGAATTGAGGCAAGTTCGGACCTGATTTTAGACTTTCATCAGGCCCTGGCCGCTGCAACGGATGACAATGTGGCTGAGGCCAATTCGGTTAAGGAACAGGTGGCAGAGACATTTGGCGTAGAAAAGGAGTTAATTCATGACTAAGGATGCATTTTCTGATTGGACGAAGGTCATTAAAACCACGACCAAACCCGATAAGGAAAGCGGGGCGATTAACCCAGCAATCGAGTTGTCGTCAACATTCGAGCAGCGTGATTTTGATCATTTCGGTCACTGGGATTATGCCCGGTCAGGGAACCCAACGCGAGATGTGCTAGAGGAAAGTATTGCGGAATTGGAGCATGGCACCCGGGGCTTTGCCTTTGCAACGGGGATGGCAGCGATTTCGACGGCCTTGTTGACGCTAAACCAGGGCGATCACGTAATTTTGACCAAGAATGTTTATGGTGGGACCTTCCGCTTGGTAGAAGAAGTTTTGACCAAGTACGGAATTTCTCATACCTTTGTGGACTTGGGGAACCCAGCTGATTTGGAAGAGGCCTTCCAGGATAATACCAAGGTGGTTTACGTGGAAACTCCTTCAAATCCAACCTTGCAGGTCACGGACATTCGTTTAGTGGCACAAATTGCCCACGACCACGGTGCCTTAGTTTTTGCCGACAATACCTTTATGACACCGGTCTTGCAAAAGCCATTGGACCTTGGTGCTGATTTGGTCGTGCATAGTGCGACGAAGTTCTTAGCCGGCCACAGTGATATTTTGGCTGGATTGGTGGTCACCAAGGGCGAAGACCTCGGCAAGCAAATTTACTTCCTCCAAAATGCCATGGGTGCAACGCTTGGTGTTTCGGATTCTTGGCTCTTGATGCGCGGCATTAAGACCTTAGCGGTCCGAATGGAAAAGGAGTCACAAAATGCCCTAAAACTGGCTCAATGGCTCGACCAACAGGAGCTTGTGACAAAGGTAAATTACCCGGGCTTGGAAGCGGATGCTGGCTATGCAGTCCAAAGTAGTCAGGCCAAATCAGGTGGGGCGGTCTTGTCCTTTGATATTGGTAGTGAAGACAATGTGCGTCAGCTGGTAGCCGAATTAAAGATTCCGATCTTCTCGGTTTCTTTGGGAGCTGTGGAATCGATTATTTCCTATCCACCGAAGATGTCCCACGCTGAAATGAACGCGGAAGAGCGCCATGACCGTGGTATTACGGATGGCTTGGTCCGCTACTCGGTTGGCCTCGAGGATATTGATGATTTGAAGGCTGATTTACACCAGGCCTTTTTGAAAATTAAAGAATGAAAACCAACAATGAAAAGATGAGTATCTAATCCGAATTTCTGACAGAGAACCATGATGATGAGAATTGGTAGAAAAATGGTTAGAGAAGATGGTCTTGGAGTTACTGGCCGGTCGAGCGCACTTTGCGTGAGATGGCCACGGTTCACAACCGTTATCTTGTGTGGCTCCGATGTATTTTGGGGTATTGAGTAAGTCTGATGTTTTTTTCAGACAATTAGGGTGGTACCGTGCCAAAAGGCGCCCCTAGATAGACGTGATTGTTTATCTAGGGGCGTTTTTATGTGCGGCCAAGACTAGTAAAGAAAAGATGAGGAGAAAAGAACATGACAACAACAATTATTGGTTTCCCACGGATTGGTGAAAAGCGAGAGCTTAAGTTTGCGACAGAACATTATTGGAAGAAGCAGTTGAACCAGGACGAGTTACTGCAAAAGGCACACGAGATTAAGTTGGTGCATTGGCAGGCCCAGCAGGAAGCTGGCATTGACTTGATTCCAGTTGGCGACTTTTCTTTCTTTGATAATTTTTTGGACGTTGCCAACGATTTAAATATTGTTTCTGACCGCTATCGACAATTAGGATTGTCAAAATTAGATGAGTATTTCGCTCAGGCTCGAGGTTATCAGGAAGGTGACCAGACAGTTAAGGCGCTGCCAATGAAGAAGTGGTTTAATACGAATTATCACTACATCGTTTCTGAATTTACGCCAGAGACACACGTGCAGTTTAATGGTCAAAGGCTACTTGATGAAATTCGTGAAGCCCAGGCAGCAGGGATTGATTCGATTAAGGCTGTCTTTATCGGTCCCTATACGCTGTTGAAATTAGCACGTTTTGTGGATGGCGCCAAGCCAACTGATTTCATTACTGATTTGGTCCAGGCTTATCAAGCACTCTTGGCTAACCTGCAGGAGCTGGGGGTGGACTATTTACAAGTTGATGAACCAGCCCTCACGTTTGATGTCAGTCAACAAGACCAAGAATTGTTTGATCAACTCTATGACCAAATCTTGGCCCAACCAACCACAGTCAAAGTCGTTTTGCAGACCTACTTTGGCGATGTCAGGGATGTCTACCAAAATTTGATTCAAAAGCCTTTTGCAGGGATCGGTTTGGACCTTGTTGAGGGGCAAGAAAATTGGCAATTGATTGAGCAATACGGTTTTCCAACCGATAAGACGCTCTTTGCTGGGGTTGTGAATGGTAAGAACGTTTGGCGCAACCATTACCAAACAACTTTGCAGCAATTGCACCAGTTGCCAGCAGAAGTACCCGTTGTCCTCAATACTTCTTCCTCTTTGTTGCACGTGCCTTATACCGTTGCCAATGAAAATCAGTTGGACCAGGATGTTGCCCAACATCTGGCCTTTGCTATTGAGAAATTGCATGAACTCAGTGAATTGGCTGCGATTGTTGCTGGCCGAGAGGGTAGCGAGAAGTATTTGGAAGAAAATCAACGACTCTTTGCCGATGTCAAGCACCCGGTTAATGTGGCAGTGCAAAAGCGAGTGGAGGCGTTGCGCGACGATGACTATACTCGGCTGCCAGATCGAAAAACACGGATTGCTTTGCAAAACGAAGAATTAGACTTGCCATTGTTCCCAACGACGACAATCGGTTCCTTCCCACAAACAGCTGATGTTCGGGCCAACCGTCGTCAATTTAAGCACCATGAAATCAGCCAAGAAGAATACGACCAATTTAACGAAGACAAGATTGCGCGGATTATCCGTAAGCAAGAGGAGTTAGGTCTGGATGTCTTGGTTCATGGAGAATACGAACGCAATGACATGGTCGAATACTTCGGTGAAAAATTAGGTGGATTTGTCTTTACCCAAAATGGATGGGTCCAGTCATATGGGAGCCGGGCTGTTAAGCCACCAATTATCTGGGGAGATGTTAGCCGTACGGCACCGATTACGGTCGCAGCCTCAGTCTATGCGAATGGCCTGACGGATAAGCTCGTGAAGGGGATGCTGACGGGGCCAGTAACCATCTTTAATTGGTCATTCCCTCGTGAAGACATCGAGCGCAAGGAAGTCGTTACTCAAATTGCTTTGGCACTACGTGATGAAGTTTTGGATTTGGAAAAGCATGAAATTAAGATTATTCAAATCGATGAACCCGCCCTACGTGAGAATTTACCATTAAGAAAATCAGATTGGTTTAGCCAATACCTAGATTGGGCCGTTCCGGCTTTCCGCCTGGTTCATTCCGGTGTCGCGCCAACAACGCAAATTCACACTCATATGTGCTATAGTGAGTTCTCAGATATTCTCCAAGCGATTGATGACTTGGATGCCGATGTAATTTCGTTTGAAGCCTCTCGAGCTGATTTCACCTTGATTGACGACTTAGTTGACCACCAGTTCCAAACTCAGGTCGGTCCAGGTGTCTATGATATTCATTCACCACGGGTGCCAAGCCAAAATGAAATTCAAGGTTTGATTGAGCAGGTGATCGAAAAAATTCCTGCCGAAAATGTTTGGATCAATCCAGATTGTGGTTTGAAGACCCGGTCCGAGGCGGAATCGTTCGCCAGTTTGGCAAACATGATTGCTGCCATTCAAGCAATCAGGGAGGATGTCGATGAAGCTAGTTGATTTATTCGAGAAAAAAACAGTTTTTTCCCTCGAGGTTTTTCCACCACGAAAGAATACTTCCAAAGAAAGTATTCTGCCAACGCTATCTTCTTTAAATGATGTTTCGCCTGATTTTATTTCGGTCACATTGGGTGCGGGCGGAACGGCCCAGGGCAATGAAACGATTGAGGTTGCCAATCTGATTCAAAATCAGCTACACGTACCAGCAGTTGCCCATATTCCTAGTTTGTATCGGAGCCAACAGCAGGTGGACGAATTGCTTGACCAACTGGCGGCCGATAATATTCAAAACGTACTGGCACTGCGCGGTGACCCAGTAGACGGGTTATCACCAAATGGGACCTTTCACCATGCTTCTGATTTGGTTGCTTATATTGATCGCGAGTATCCTAATTTTGATGTTGCCGCTGCTTGCTATCCGGAAGTGCACCAGGAGTCACCATCTGTGGTGGCTGATATTGAGGGGCTGAGGCGCAAGGTCGATGCGGGGGCGGACCACCTGATTTCACAGCTATTTTTTGACAATCAGCATTTTTATGAATTTCAGGAACGGCTAGCCCTGGCTGGCATCCACGTGCCGGTTGAAGCCGGCATTATGCCCTGTACCAATAAAAAGCAAATTGAGCGGATAACGAAATTTTCGGGTGTGCCAGTACCCAAAAAGTATCAAAAAATGCTTGATCGCTATGCGGATAATCCGTTGGCGTTAAAGGATGCTGGGATTGCCTATGCAATCGAACAAATCGTCGATTTGGTATCTCAGGGAGTCGATGGCATTCATTTGTATACGATGAATAAGCCAGAAATCGCTGAGAAAATCTGGGATGCCACCAAGACGATTTTTGCGGCTAACCAAATAGAGGATAGCGTGGAAATCGAACTGGTTCATTAACGCGAGTTCCGGGCCGCTTGATACTAATACTGACCTCCTTGAAAATTAAATAGTAAAACAAAAAACCGCTTGCTTGTCTGAAATCAGACGTGCGAGCGGTTTTTCAAGCAGAAAAAATATTTTGGATTAGTCAGTCGTTGTTTCAGAAACAACAATGGTTGACTTCTTACCGATGGCGAAGAGAATCAAACCAACGGCAACGTAGCTAAGCAATACAGTCAATGGTAAGGCGATGGCATTACCATCGAAGAAGGCGATGTCACGCAAGAGCGTTCCAGTTGCCCCAGGTGGCAAGAGTTGTCCGAAGAAGCCCCAGCTCTTTGGCAACATTTCAGGAGCTGATGAGAGCCCTGAAAGTGGGTTTCCAAGCAAAATCAACATGATGGCGGCGATAATCAAACCACCGTTGCCCATCACTTCCAAAATACCCAGAACAAAGAATGCAGTAGCGGCGATACCAACCATGGCACCAAGTGATGTTAACCAGTAGTTACCATTGAAAGTACCAACACCGAATTGGATAACACCAACAAGGCCAAGTCCACCAACGAAGGCGAAGGCCAAGGCAGCAAAGAACTTTTGCTTCTTACCCTTAATCACATTTGCAATAGCAACGGCACCAATCCAACCACCAAGGGCAATTGGCAAAGCACCAGCGGCCAAACCAGTTCCCTTAGGGTCATCCTTAGGGAAGGCACGTAATTCAACAACCTTCAATGTCTTAGCATCGATTGCTGCTGACTTTTGGTTCAAGGCCTTCAACGTGTTGACGTCATTGGCCTGTGCCATCATTGGCGTTAATTGCGCCTTAGCAGCGGCCTTTTGCTGGGTAACAACACCCTGACCGATTTGGTTCAAGGCTTGGGCAACGGTTGCAGAAGCGGCTGTTGCTTGGTACAAGCTCAAGTCACCGGTTGCTGACATTTCAAAGGCACCGTAAATCTTACGTTCCTTGATAGCTGACTTCACGTCTTTTTCGCTGTCATACTGGCTAACCTTAAAGCCCTTATCGGACAATGGCTTAGCCAACTTTTCGTACGTTGCATCATTTTGAGCAACGACACCAATTGGCACATTGTTAATACCTGATTTTACGGCTGGCAATGAGAAGGCAGTCATCATAATTCCTAAGACGACCGTCAAACCAAGGGCCAAACCTAAAATCAATTTATTTGATGATTTCATATTGTACTTCCTCGTTTTATTTACTGACTTTAGTATATGAAATTGTCAAAAAAATAAAACCAACAATCGTTGCTTAAAAGTTGGATAGGAGGATTTTAAGCACTTTATCCAACAAAAAACCACCCATTGGCGGGTGGCTTTTGCAAGATTAGTCTTGGACATGGATAACTTTTGTTAAAAGAGGTGGAATAACTTTAACTAAGATAGCCGCGAATTCATCAGTTGAGTCCTGAAAATCTGAACGAATCCAAGTGATAATCATATTCGTGGTGGTTCCAGTGAGAATATTTAAGGCATAGCGTGGTGGAATGGCCAAGTCATGTCCCTCGGTCGTGCTAAAGAAGGCTTTTTTTGCTTGTTCCACCATTCGGTTTTCAAAAGAATGCTCGGCATGCTTTGATAAGAGCAGAGCTGCTAAATCTTTTTGCTCATAGAGTTTTTGGACTAAAAATTCGGCTCGATGCTGAAAAATTTCAGAAACGTCAAAATTTTCGATGTTCAAACTTGGTAAAGCCCCCATGGTTTCTTCCAAAAGATCCATCTGGATGGTTTCCATCAAATCATCTTTATCTAAGAAATGAGCATAGAAGGTTGAACGGTTAATATTAGCCTGCTTAATGATTTCTTGGACAGAGATTTTATGAAAGTCTTTATGGGCCAAAATCTCTAAGAATGTGGCACGAATAGCGGCATCGGCTTTGGTATAACGGGCATCAGTTTTCATAATGATTATTTTTCTTGGTAAAATTCGTTAGCGAAGAGTCCCATCATTAAGGAATCATGGTAACGTCCTTCGGCAAAGTAATGTTGACGGAGTCGGCCTTCCTCTTGGAAGCCGAATTTTTTATAAATGTGGATAGCAGCTGGATTTTCTACATCGACGTACAGGTAAATTTTGTGAAGATTTAAGACGGAAAAGGCATATTCAATTCCCGCGTGTAGACCTTCTTGGGCTAAGCCTTGGCCCTGAAATTTGGTGTCAATAATGATTTGGATTTCACAGTGTCGGTGAATGGTATTGATAGCGATTAATTCAACAACACCGACAAATTGGTTATCTTCCTCAATCACGAAACGGCGTTCGCTTTGATCGAGGACGTGGCGGTCGTAGAGGATGGTTAATTCGTCCAGGGAATTAAAGGGTTCCTCGAACCAAAGGGCCATCACGGACCGTGAGTTCTTTTGCTGGTAAATATGAGGCAAATCTTGCTTAGCAAGAGGACGGATATTCACTTTTGTCTCCATTTCGTCTGCTACTAGAATATCTAGTAAAGGAATTAAGCTATACTACCAAGATAACATAAAAGGCGGCCTTACACTAGCAAGACCGCCTTTTCTAAGTTATCGTATTGCCCCTGCTGGATTCGAACCAGCGCATAATGGCACCAGAAGCCACCGCCTTACCGCTTGGCTAAGGGGCAATTACTTGATATATATTACCAGGTTTTCTCTCATTTTGCAAGAGGTTTTTAGAATTTTTCTGGATTTTTTTTGAATTGATTCTATAAAAATCAGCTAGAGGAAGGCGATTCAAAAATTTGGTGAAAAATGCGGGCTGATTTGAAATATCTGCCTAGACCAATTATAATGAGAAAAGAGATGCTAGCAACTTATCCTAGATTTCAACCAATAATAACAGTCAGGAGCGGCAATAATTATGGCTATACCACGCTATATTGAAATTCACAATGAGATTCGTCAACGCATTGCGGCTGGTGAATGGGGGACGAATAAACGCCTGCCGGCCGAACGTGACTTGGCTGAATCCTTTCACGTTTCTCGGATGACCCTCCGCCAGGCAATTCAGACCTTGGTGGACGAAGGCATCTTGGAGCGCCGTGTTGGTTCCGGGACCTATGTGGCTGAGAAAAAGGTTTCAGAACGGGCACTCGGTGTGACTTCCTTTACGGAATTAATGAAAAAATCAGGCCGGGAGGCCCAAACCGTGACCGTTTCTTATAAGGTGACAACCCCATCCGTTTCAGAGTTGGAACATTTGCAACTCAAACCAGAGGATGAAGTTTTGGTGATGGAACGCTTGCGTTTGGGTGATGATGAGCCAATTTTGTTGGAGCAGACCACCTTACCTGTGAAGCTAGTCAATAACTTTACCCGTTCAAGCCTGACAGAGTCACTCTACGCCACTTTAATCCAGGCTGGTATTCAGCCTGGGCGGGCCGAGCAAACGGTCACAGCAGCGCTAGCAACGGAGCGGCAAGCTGATTTCTTGCAAATCAAGCGTGGCGACCCAATTTTGGCTGTTCGTCAGGTCTCTTATGACCAGGAAGACCACCCGTTTGAATACGTGCGCTCATATTACGTTGGTGATCGCTTCGAGTTCCAATTGACTCGCTAATTAATCATTAATAGTTCGATAAAAAAGGAGCTTAACACAGTTATGTGTTGAGCTCCTTTTGTACTGATTTTTATTTGTGGTTATAGCGCTTTGCCAGGTAGTCACCGACGACTTGGACAATCAAGACGAGGATAAGGACCAAGAGGGTGGCCACCAAGGTGGTATCATTGGCGAAACGGTTGTAGCCGTAAGCGATGGCCATGTTTCCAAGACCACCGGCACCAATGGCACCGGCCATGGCTGTTAATCCAATCAGGGAAATCAGTGTCACTGTTGACACGCGAATTAATTCTGACCGACCTTCGCGGAGGTAGACACCAAAGACGATTTCGCTAAAGGAAGCACCAACTGCTTGGGCAGCTTCGACGATACCAGAATCAACTTCAGTCAAGGCAACCTGAACCTGACGGGCGTAGAAGGGGAAGACTCCCAATGACAATGGCACCAAAGCGGCAGTAGACCCGATTTGTGTCCCAACAATGGTCTTTGTAACGGGGGCAATGAAGGCCAACAGGATAATGAACGGAATTGCTCGGAAAATCGAAACAATCTTATCAAAAATCCAGAAGAGCACCTTGTTTGGGGTAATGCCACGAGGGCTTGTAACAACGAGGCCAAAACCAAAGATTAGGCCCAAGAGACCACCAAAGATAGCGGACCAGAAGGTCATAAAAATGGTTTGGTTGATCGCAGTTAGCCAACCGGTATCACCGGACCAACCTTGATAAACGACGTTTGGAAATGTTTGTGAAAACCAATTACTCATGCTTGCTTTCCTTTCAAGATATCAACGGTAATGCCTTGGTCTTTTAAGGACTGCAAACCAGCAGCCAAACCATCGGCTGAGCCTGAGAGGATGACCAACAGGGAACCAACTTCTGTTCCTTGTAGAATCTCAACGTTACCGTACAAGATGTTGGCGACAACTTCATACTTCTGATAAAGGGTGGTGATCAATGGCTCATTTGTGCTATTACCAGAGTAAGTCAGACGAGCAAAGACCTCGTTGTCCTTTAAGTCCGTAATGGCGTCAGATTCCTCAATTGTTGCCAACGCCTTATCTTGGTTCGTAGCCGTTTCAATAAATTCCTTCGTTAAGGCGGCCTGTGGCTTGGTGAAGATGTCCAAAGTTGAACCTTCTTCTAGGACCTGACCGTCTTGCATCACGGCAACCTTGTTAGCCACTTCCTTGACGGCATCCATTTCGTGGGTAATCAAAAGAATGGTTAAGTTGTATTGCTCATTTAACTTCTTCAAAAGGGCCAAAATCTGGTTAGTCGTCTTTGGATCCAAGGCAGACGTTGCTTCATCAGAAATCAGAATTTCAGGGTCGTTGGCCAAGGCGCGGGCGATGGCGACACGTTGCTTCTGACCACCTGAAAGTTGAGAAGGGAATTGTTCTGCTCGATCAGTCAATTCAACTAATTCAAGCAGTTCAGCAACCTTAGCCTTCTTTTCATCGGCCTTTAATGGGCTGTGCTGGAGGGCAAAGGCAACGTTTTCGGCTACCGTACGCTCGTTAAGCAAGTTGAAGTGCTGGAAAATCATCCCAATCTTGCGACGGCGGTCGCGAAGCTCATTTGGCTTAATTTGGACACCGCTTTTACCAGCGCCTTGACCGTCAAAGAATGTTTCACCATTCACGATGACCTGGCCGTTTGTTGGGACCTGGAGGAGGTTAATGACCCGGACCAAAGTTGACTTACCAGCTCCGGAATAACCAACAATTCCGAAGACGTCGCCACGGTTCACGTCGATAGAAACGTTTTTAACCGCCTCAATAGTCCGCTTCTTTTGTTGGAAGGTCACATCAATATTTTTTAAAGAAATAATTGGATTCGTCATTGATAAATTCTGGTGCTTGCGCACTTTCCTTTCTGTTTGCTACTAGTGATTAGCATAGCTACCAATGATTAGTTTAACAAACTTTATGTTGTCTTCGTAATCAGTCAGGCGAATGTTCTCATTTGGAGCATGGTCTAAGGCGCCTTGGTAGCCGACACCCAAAGAAATAATGGGGGCCTTGATAGCATTGTTGACATAGGCCATTGGGCCGGTTCCTGGTGAGGTTGGGGAAACTACTGGTTCACCAGGGTAAAAGTCTTTGGCCAGGTCGATGACTTTTTTGATTTCAGGATCCGACATATCTGACCGGTAGCCTGGTTGGCCAAGGGTCTTTGTGACTGTCAAATCAGCAAAGCCCTGGTCGGCCAAAAAGTCTTGGATTTGCTTTAAGGTCTTGTCTGGATCCATACCAGGTACCAGTCGGGCTTCTAACTTCGCGGTTGCTTCTGCTGGCAGTACTGTCTTGACACCCTGATCTTCGTAGCCAGAGGAGATACCCTCAATATTAATACTTGGTTCAAAGTAAAGGGCTTCCTTCCAATCGTCACCACGCTTGTCGGTTAGCAGTGGGGCAGTGATTTGGTGACCCTTGATAAACTCCTCCTTGGTACCGGGCAAAGCGGCAACCAGGTCCTTTTCTCGTTGGTTAGGGGTAACGACATCCTCATAAAAATCTGGGACTTGAATGCGACCCGTCTTTGGGTCAAAGAGGGTGGCTAACCCTTGGCTCAAACGCCAAGCGGCAGAATCAACAACAGTTGCTAATGAGGAATGGAGGTCGATGCCAGCTGTCTTGGCCGTTACATCGAAGGTCACGATGCCCTTATTACCACCGCCGAGTTCGATTTGGCCCTGGTCGTCTTTATTACCGGACTCCCAGATGATTAAATCAGCTTTTAATTCTGGATGCTTAGCTAAGTAGTCATCCAAGTGTTGTGAGGCGGTTTCCTCAGAACCTTCAATTAAGAAGGTAATGTTGACAGGTAATTGGCCATCGTTTTCGTCTAAATATTCGGCTAAGGCCGTGAAGCGGGCCGTGATATTGCCCTTATCGTCATCAACACCGCGACCAATCAGATGACCATCCTTTTCAGTTAACGTCCAGGGGTCTTGGTCCCAAAGGTTAAATGGCTCTGCTGGTTGCACGTCGTAGTGGTTGTAGATAATGAGGTTCTTGGCACCGGCTTGGTTACTGTTAAAGTGCGCAATGACCAGTGGAGCAAAGTAGCTATCATCGATTTCGACTTGGCCACCAAGCTTTTCTAATGCTTGACCTAGAAGGGCAGCAGTTTCGGGTAGCTTTTCGTGCTTTGCTGAAACACTGGGGAGGGCAATCAGTTCTTTTAAGAACGTGAGGTATTCTTCTTTACGATTTGACATAGGTAATTTTCCTTTCGTGGTGATGATTAGATATGTACGCGGGACAAGCCCGCATGGTTGAATTACTTCTTGTAATCCCAAACAGTGATTTCGGCACCGTCGTAGTTCTTCTTAACCAATTCCTTGGTCTTAGCAGTTTGGATAGACTTCACAACATCCTTGTAAATCTTCTTATCCTTGTCAGACTTGTTAGCTGCAACGAAGTTGAAGAATTGAGTGGTGTTCTTGTTCAAACCTTCAACATAGATGGCAGAGTTGAAGTCGATTCCTGCTGATTTAGCAAAGTTTGTGTTGATAACAGCACCGGCAAACTTAGGATCCTTCAATGAAGTTGCAGTTTGTGAGGCATCAACAGGCACAATCTTCAAGTTCTTAGGGTTTGAAGTGATGTCGTTTGGTGTGGCCTTGTTTGTATCCTTCACCTTAATCAAACCAGCTTCGGCCAAGAGGTGGATACCGCGGTTTTCGTTAGTAACATCGTTGGCAACGGCAATTTGGCTACCATCAGGGATGTCCTTGATTGACTTGTACTTGTCTGAGTAAACACGCAATGGCGTTGTCCAAGTGTCACCGATTGAAACGATGTCTGTCTTATTAGCCTTGTTCCAGTTTTCCAAGAATGGGTAGTTTTGGAAGGCGTTCAAGTCGATGTCGTGGTTGCTCAAGGCCTTGTTTGGCTGTGAGTAGTCAGAGAACTTAACGGTCTTCAAAGTAATACCGTACTTATCCTTGGCAGTCTTGGCTGCTTCTGACCAGATTTGGTCTTCTGATTTGTCGCCGTTCATGACACCAATCTTAACCACTTTGTCATCTTGGCTACCGTGGTTGAAGAAGCTGAAGTAACCAATGCCAACAATGGCTGCGGCGGCTACAATTCCAATAATCGTCTTTTTTGCACTCATAATATCTTTCTCTCTTTCCTATGTTATCCAATAACTTTAATTAAATTGCTTGTCCCAAGCGGCGACTTCTGATTCACCATACTTTTCCTTGATCAACTGCTTGGTCTTGTTTGTTTGGTAAGCCTTGACGACGTCTTGGTAAATCTTCTTGTTCTTGTTCTTCTTTTGGGCAACGATGATGTTGACCCACTGGTGTGAATCCTTGTTCAAAGGTTCCACGAAGATGGCATCTTGGTACTTTAGGCCAGCTGACTGTGCATAATTACCATTGATGACGGCCCCCTGAACATCTGGAAGGTTACGAGCGGTTTGATCGGCTGAAACTTCCTTAATCTTCAAATTCTTTGGATTTGAAGTGATGTCCTTCGTTGTTGCCAGCGTCAATCCTGATTTCAACTCAATTAATCCAGCGTACTTCAAGAGGTAAAGGGCCCGACTTTCGTTTGATGGGTCATTTGGAACGACGATGGTGTCGCCGTCTTTAAAGTCGCTAACATTCTTGTATGAGTTGGAATATAGGCGGATTGGGCTAATGGCCGTTTCACCAATTGAGGTTAATTCGTTGCCGTTCTTTTTGTTATAGGCATCCAGGAAGGCGTAGTGCTGGAAAGAGTTCAAATCAATGTCGCCGTTTTGCAAAGCCTTGTTTGGCTGTGAGTAATCGGAGAACTGCTTGAACTTAATTGTCACACCGTACTTATCCTTGGCCGTTTGAGCAACACTCTTCCAAATATCATCGTCATCTTTGTTCGCTGACATAATGCCGACTGTCACCGTTTTATTACTACTTGTACCGTGATTACCAAAGCTGACGTAAGCTAGTGCTGCGACAGCAACAACTGCGATACCGGAAATCAACCAACCTTTTTTTGACATTTTCTTGTTATTATCTCCTTTTTATCCTTGTATCTTTATTTTAATTTTAGCAACAAAAAAAGCCACTTCTATCTTTAAGATTTAAGACAGAAGCGACTTTCGCGTTACCATTCTGAGTTTTTGCCCAAAGTTACCTCTAGGCTGCTCACTAACCATCGGGCCCCGGGGAATGATCCTAGCCGAATGGTGTGCCCAAGTAACGAGGGCCAATCCGTCAACTACTAACGGTAAACCGAGTCGTAGTTGCCAATCACAGGTCATTTTCAAAAGCTTCTTTACCTTACCTTGCACCAACCGGTAAGTCTCTAGGCTAAAGTTACTTTTTACTTTCCTGATCAACTTGTTTGATATGATGTGTCTATATTACAAGATGTTAGCTTCCTTGTCAACAAAAATGATAAAAATTTTAATAAAAGTGCTAAATCAGGCTTTGTTTAGAACTGTTATATCAAAGATATTACTGATTTCGTTGAAACAATTATGTTGAAATTTCGGTGTTTTATTCGGGCCGGCGTAGCATTTGAATGTGGCTGTTGATTTATTGATATAGTAGTAGCAATGAGATGATGGCGGGGGAAACATAAATGGGAAATCTAATCGTGATTCGAGGGAATTCGGGTAGTGGCAAAACGGTTACTGCGAACGCTTTACATGAACAACTTGGTGAAAATAATTTATTAATTCCGCAGGATTATGTCCGGCGGACAATGTTACGAGTGAAAGATACACCCAAAAATCTATCAATTGATCTGATCAAAGAGATGACTTTGTTTGGGATTAAAAATTGTCGGTATACAATTATCGAAGGGATTCTCCCAGCTTCAAAATATGGCCAAATGCTGTCCGAAATGATTGACCAGGCTGACCAAAGCTTTATCTATTATTATGATTTGCCATTTGAGGAAACTGTTAAACGACATCAAGAAAAAATGAACCCTGGTTTTGATGAAGTTGATTTAGCAAAGTGGTTTCGACCCCATGATTTATTACAGATTACAGGTGAAAGGGTCATTGACCCGAGCCTTGGCCAAGAAGCAGTTGTTCGAAAAATCATGGGTGATTTAGCTCATTAAGGGTATGTTAGGTTACTCGAATTTAGTGCTGATTAAAGGAATTATCCTATATGACTATCGATGAATTCTGAAGGAGTGACGGATGGAAATTCGCTTATTACAATATTTTTTAAAGGTAGCGGAGACACAAAACATTACCCAGGCCGCTACTGATTTACATATCACGCAACCAACGTTAAGCCGGCAAATTCATGCTTTTGAGGAGCGCTTGCAGACTAATTTGTTTATCCGTGATAATAAAAAGCTGACGTTGACTGATTCGGGCCGATTTTTGAAGGCCAAGGCGGAAGAACTGGTTGCTTTGGACCAGAAAACCGAGCAAGAATTTGCGACCTATCAGGATCGGGAACTAACTGGCAAAGTCACCATCGGGTGTATTGAGTCGGATAACTCAACTTTTTTGGCCAAAATTATGAAGACTATGCGAAAAAAGCATGACCAGGTGACCTTTGAGCTCTACAGTGGCAATGGAAATGATTTGGTGGATAAGCTTGAGAAGGGGCTGCTTGATTTGGCCTTTATGGTCGGCCCTTTGACCCTCGACCAGGCTGATTTTAACGTGGTCAAACTCCCTGGTACGGAAGCTTTGGGGATCGTGGTCGCCTCGCAGAGTTCACTAGCCGATAAAAAGTTTGTGACGGCCCCCGAGCTCTTGCCTTTACCAATCATTGGGGCCAAGCGGGTTGCCGTGCAAGAAAGTTTTTATCAGTGGGGCCAGTTTGATCCCGAGAAAATGAATATTATTGGCATGTACAATTTGCTCTTTAATGTCTTGCCACTGGTTCGAGAAGGGGTTGGCGTCGCTTTGGCCATTGAGGGGGCCAGCAATGAAAATACGGATGGGACAAAGTTTATTCCTTTAGAACCGCGATTGGAAAGTGACCGAATGCTGGTTTGGAAGAAGGATCGCATTTTAAATCCAACTGCTCAGGAATTTATTCAATTGGTTAAAAATGCCTCTAAAGCATGAAAATAAGCTTAATAAGTATTATACGTATATCATTTTTGGGGTTAAGATAAGAATATACGAAAGAAGCAAGGCATGCTCTGGTCGCGTTAGCGACCTTTTTTGTGCGATTTTATAGAATGTGAGGAACTGATTTTTGAAAAGAAGAGTTTATTTGTTAGCCGGACTCGGCATCATTTTAATTGGTGCTGACTTGCGTTTGCCAATTACGATTTTGCCACCAATTTTGCCTCAATTACATACCATTTTAGGTTTGCCAACCAGCGTGAGTGGTTGGTTGACCACGATTCCGGTTTTGATGTTTGCTTTAGTATCACCAGCCATCGGGAAGTGGGGCGTGCGTGCTGGTAATCCGCAAGTCTTATTCTATTCGCTGTTATTATTAACGGTTGGAGTAATTATTCGGGCCGTTACAAATCCGATTTTGCTCTTTGTGGGAATGGTTTTGATTGGTATTGGTCTGTCCGGTGGGAACGTTTTGTTGCCAAGTATCATTCAAGAGTATTTTCCAAAGCAAAGTGCTTTATTAACAGGGATTTACCCAGCAATGATGACGCTTTTTTCCGGCATCGGGACAGCAACGGTTGTACCAATTTTAAAGGCAACAAATTTGTCTACGACTATGACTATTTTTGCCGTCTTAGCGGTCTTGACGTTAATCGTGTGGGGGAGTGCGTTTAAGCAGTTACCACAAACTAACCACCAGCTGGAGAGTGAAGAAGAAGCCGAAGGTGATTTTTCGGTCAAAAATTATCGCGTGACCTGGTTGATTACGCTGTTTTTTGGAATTCAATCATTATTGGCTTATTCATTAATGACTTGGATGCCAAAATATTGGATTGATCACGGCTTTGTGGCAACAACAGCCGGCGTCTTGGCTACTTTTTTCCAAATTTTTGGGATTCCAATGGCCATTGTGACACCAATGATTGCCAAGCGGAAGCCAGGAATGATTGGGATGGCGCTGTTTAGTGCCACTGCCGTTTCAGTTGCCACTTTTGGGATGCTTTTCCCTGCGCATAGCTTTTTCTTGAACGCCCTTTGGTCAGCTCTGTCTGGGATGGGAACAGCGGCTGCCTTTACCTTAAGCATTGTCTTTTTCCAACAGAAGACGGTTCACTTTGAACAAACGGCTGAATTATCTGGAACTGCCCAGTCAGTTGGTTACTTGTTGGCCGCAATCGGTCCAATTGCCTCTGGCTATTTGATTAACTTGTTCCATTCTTGGGACATGATTTTCACGATTTACTTGATTTTGTCGATTTCTTTGGGCTTCTTAGGATTCGGGATTATCTTTAGTAAAAAGATTGGTGCAGAGCGCTAAGTTGATTTTTTATAGTAATTGATTGAACGAAAAAAAGAAAAAGGAACTTGGATGCAAGTTCCTTTTTCTTTTTATGCGTTTAAATTTTTATAACTAGCGATTGCTCGTTTGCGAGCGAGAGCATGGTCCACGATTGGCTTGGGATAATCTTTTCCAAGGATTACCTGGTATTGTTGCTGGTCGGCTTCGCTCAAGCGGTCGATATGGTGAATTTTATCGGCTGGCAAATCAGCGAGAGCGGGGATGTATTGTTTGATGAATTTGGCATCCGGATCAAATTTTTCGGCCTGGGTGAACGGATTGAAAATTCGAAAGTAGGGGACGCTGTCCGTTCCGGTTGAGGCAGCCCATTGCCAACCGCCAATGTTGCTAGCAGGGTCATAATCGACTAGTTTTTCTTGGAAATATTGCTCGCCCCATGTCCAATTAATCAGCAAGTCCTTGGTCAAAAAGGAGGCGACAATCATTCGTAAGCGGTTATGGAGCCAACCAGTTTGGTTTAATTGCTGCATGGCCGCATCGATAATTGGAAAGCCGGTCGTACCGTTTTTCCAGGCGTTAAATTGGGATTCGTTGTTAATCCAGGGGATGGTTTGGAACTTTGTGTTGATAGCCTGGTCCTTTTGATTGGGGTAAATGGTGTAAATCATATTATAAAAGTCGCGCCAGCAGAGTTCCTTGATAAAAGTCTCTTTGCCCAGACTAGCGGGTTGGCGGCTGACCGCATCGTAAACCGTTCGGATGGAAATTTCACCGGTTCTTAAATACCGTGATAAATGGCTGGTACCATCCAGGGCCGGAATATCCCGGTTTTGGTCGTAGTCGGCTAATTTATTAGAGACGAAGTCCTCTAAAGTGTTGACCGCTTGCTGCTCACCAAGACTGTCCTGGTAGGCGTAGCTGTGGTTGGGATTGATTAATTTTTTTAGGTCATCAATGTGATCCTCAAACGGCTCTGCTACCTGCTTATCCTGAATTTCAGTGCTGGTTAGACTGGGCAAGGGTTGGTCTTTTTGAACGGATAACCACTTTTTATAGTAAGGAGTAAAAATTTGATAGGCGCTTCCGTCTTGTTTTTTGATTGAAGAGGCGCTGGTCAAGGTAAAGTCCAAAAAGGGATGGGCAACGATACCGAGTTCTTGTGAGAGGTGACGGATGGTTTGTTGGTCCCTTTTGCGACCGTAACCACGCTCATCGAAATTGAGGTAAATGTCGCTGACCGAAGGAACTTTTGTTTTGATTTCTGTAACGACATCGATTACTGGGCCAGTTTGGATTAAGAGAGTGATATTGTTTTTGGCAAGGGTCTCTTTAAAATGTAAGACACTGGCAAAGAAGGCGCTCTGGTTGACGCTTGCATTATTTTGGATTTGTTTTGGGTCAATGATAAAAATGAAGATGACCTGGTCGCTCTTTTGCATAGCGGCATGCAGTGCCCGATTGTCGGTCAGTCGCAGATCCCTGCGAAACCACATAATACTTGCTTTTGTCATTTATTTTCCTTATTAGATGATTGCTTTTGCATTACCGAGTGTAGAAATGAAAAATCAGCGGTGTGAACTATGCTTTGATTGTTTCGCTTAATTGGACGAGAAAAATCCGTTTTTAGACCATAAATTTGCGTTCAAGCGAACGCTTGGCTGATTTGTAATTATTTCCTATTTTATCCTACTTGGAAGTATTGAAAAAATCTAAATAAACAGTAAATTAGTGAAAGGGTATAAATTTGATTAATGGTGAAAAGATGAGTATTGAGTACTTTGTGTACAAATAATTTTGAATAAACCAAATATTGAATCTATTTTAATTGAAAATAGCGAATTATAAATTCTAAACATTAAAAGTTAAGTAACTATGTTATATTATTATCAATATAGGGGAGTGGATAAGGTAGAATTTAGTAATTTGAGGTTATGAGGAATATGAATCCAATTTTTGAACACGTTTATCATAAAAATGATGATAGTAGTACCACTGCTGAAGAGATAAGAACTCTGTTAAATCATGTAGTGCCAATTAATGATGGTAGCGAAAGTGAAAAAGAATTTATTGGTGAAATTATATCTAATTTTTCTTTGGAAGAGCCAATTAAAATTGATGGTTCACACCAAGCAATTACTGACTTTTTAAGTCAGGAAATTAATAAATTTGATGCTATTTTAGGGGTATCGGATTTAGTTAATTTAGATTTTCCGATTGAATCAGGTATGGCTAAATTTGTCCCTACTCGATACTTAAAATTTGATATTCTTGGCGAAGATTCGAATAGAGTAGGAAATAAAAATATCCGATCGATTTATCGAGCAAAACAAATGTTTTTAGACTACTTTTATAGTATTGATAAATTCACTGATTTTGCTTTATCATATGACTTTAAATTTTTGGTTTTGAATGACTTTAAATCTTTGAATGAAAATCAAGATATTCTTAATAGGAAGGCTAAATTTCGTTTTATTGAAGCAAATGGAGAAACATATTTTAGATCGTTAGTTAGTCAGGGAAGATATAAAACATTTGATAATTCCATTGTTTTTTATATAGTCTTAAGTAAAATATCTGAGTTTTCTAAAAATCATAATTTAGAATTTGATTTAAATTATATGTATATGACTGATTCAAAATTGGAACTGACCTTTATGGAAACAACATCTCATTTAATTGATGATTCTATTTCTATTCAGACGGGTATCAATGTTACGAACAGTGAATTAGGTGACGGTGCTGCTGTATTCAATTTTGTTTATAAGATTATTAATAACAAAAATCAAAATATTATGCTGCAAAGAGATGTGTTGGCAAAAATTAATCATGGACATGCTCCCCATACAATAAGTCGTGAATTGGAGCAAATAGATGATTTCATTTCTAATAGAGAAGAATTAATAAAGATGTTAGAAAACATCGATTGGAAGAAAAATATAGAGGAAAGTTCTGCTGAGTACGCTCTAATTTTCACTAGGATTCAAGGGCTTCAAAGGAGTCGCTCCCTTCCTAAGGATGCTAAGACAAAGTTGTTAAATGCTATTGATTCAAAATCTATTGCAAATAAAGTTATAAATTTATTGCAAATTTTTGGTATGTTATCTAAAAGTGTTGAGGATGAAAGTCGTGAGGTTCAACGTGTCGTAGAAGATAGGTTAAATAAGTTGATTGTTGAAATTAGTCATCGAAACTTCAACTAATTTGATTTTATATGCGTATGCAATACAAAAATAGTATTTATACGC
Source organism: Fructobacillus evanidus (assembly GCF_963580165.1). Lineage (NCBI taxonomy): Bacteria > Bacillati > Bacillota > Bacilli > Lactobacillales > Lactobacillaceae > Fructobacillus > Fructobacillus evanidus. The sequence goes on along the minus strand of NZ_CAUZLM010000005.1, from coordinate 60,274 downwards.
CCTAAATACTAATTAGTTTATTTGGTCAGATAAAAAATATTTAGCAAAATTGAATTTATTGTTAGAATGTAATTGAATGCAATTCTAATTTTTTGAATTCATTTAGAAATGTTAAAAATCACTATACAGGTGTAAAAATTCTGTTATACTAAAGACATAATAAAATTTCTGAGGGAGTAACTGACGAAATGTTCGTGGCTGATAACCGTCAAAGCAAAACAGTAATGTTTTATATCGTGCAAGCTTTATTGCACCGGCTCAGCCTTAAACAGTGAGACTCATACCATAACGCTTTTTTGCGTTTGGTATGGGTCTTTTTCTTTTACCCAGACCAGATAAAAAAGAGAGTAGTAAGAAAAGGAGAGAATTGTGGCAAAACAACCGTATCAAATTGATGTCACTGATTTGACCAGCGAGCTCAAGACAAATGCGCAAACTGGTTTAACCGAAGAACAAGTCCAAGAACGATTAGCAAAGGATGGGCCCAACGCCCTGGTTGCTAAGAAAAAGCGCAGTCTTTTTCAAAAGTTTGTCGATCAATTTAAGGACTTGATGATTGGTATCCTGTTGGCTGCCGCCTTAGTGGCCGCCTTTACGGGTGAAACGACCGATGCCATCTTTATTTTGGCTATCGTGATTATTAACGCAGTTTTCGGTGTCTTCCAAGAAAGCAAGGCCGAGGGGGCCATCGAAGCCTTGAAGGCTTTGGCAACACCAAAGGCTAGAGTTGTGCGTGCTGGTCGCGACCAGGAAGTACTTGCTCCTGATTTGGTCGTGGGGGACCTCGTTTATCTGGAAGCCGGGGACGTTGTGCCCGCTGATTTGCGTTTGGTGTCTGTCGCTAACTTACAGGTGGAAGAATCAACTTTGACCGGTGAATCAGTGCCGGTGGAAAAGACCGATGCCGTCTTAACCGGTGACAACTTGCCGTTAGGTGACCAAGCAAACTTGGCCTTTATGAACGCCAATGTGACTTATGGAAAAGCCACTGGTATTGTGATTGCAACCGGAATGCAGACTCAAGTTGGTCAGATTGCGGAATCACTGCAGTCAACGGATGAAACCAAGTCACCATTGCAGGAAAACTTGGCACAATTGGGCCGGATTTTGACTTACCTAATCTTGGCGATTGCAACCTTGACCTTCGTGGTTGGTTACTTTACCCAGGATGCCAAAGTGATTGACTTGATTTTGACTTCGATTTCCTTGGCCGTGGCTGCAATTCCTGAAGGGTTGCCAGCCATCGTGACGGTTACTTTGGCCTTGGGAACAGCCCGGATGGCCAAGAAGGCCGCCTTAGTTCGGAAGTTGCCCGCCGTTGAAACCTTGGGATCAACGGATATCATTGGTTCCGATAAGACTGGAACTTTGACCCAAAACAAGATGACTGTTGAAAAGTTGGTCTTGGATGGGGAAATCGTTGATTTGAAGGCCGAAAATCCTTTTGAAGCCGACCAGGTGAACCTTGATTTGCTGAAGTTGGCCGACTTGCTGGCCTTAAATAACGATACAAAGGAAATCGATGATGGCTTGGTGGGTGATCCAACCGAAACTGCCTTGATTGCCTTTAATCAGAAGTACCGTCCGGCTTATAAGGACACGCTTGCTCAAATGCCACGTGTCAGTGAAATTCCGTTCGACTCCGAACGAAAGCTGATGACAACAATTCACCCGGTTGCAAACGGTTTTGAAGCAACGGTTAAGGGAGCGCCAGATTCAATCTTGGCTCGCGTAAGCCAGGTCTTAGACCACGGTAAAATCAGGCCCGTGACCGATGCTGATTTGGCCCAGTACCAAGACATTAATGCTCAATTAGCTGATCAGGCCCTCCGTGTCTTGGCCTTTGCTTACAAGGATTTGGCAGCTGTGCCAGACAATCCACAAGCCGATGATGTGGAAAAGGACTTAATCTTGGTTGGCTTAATCGCCATGATTGATCCGGAACGTCCTGAAGTTAAGGGCGCCGTTGCCGAAGCCAAGAAGGCCGGTATCCAACCAATTATGATTACTGGTGACCACCCCAAGACAGCCGCTGCGATTGCCGGTCGGTTGGGCATCCTAACGGATGAAGATGACCGCACCAAGGCCGTGATGACGGGTGCGGAATTGGATGAAATGCCGGAAGAAGACTTCCAAGATCGGGTTAAGGATGTTCGTGTCTATGCCCGAGTGGCACCAGCCCACAAGGTCAAGATTGTTCAAGCCTGGCAAGGTAAGGGCAAGGTCGTCGCTATGACCGGAGACGGTGTGAACGATGCGCCAGCCTTGAAAACCGCCGATATCGGGGTGGCCATGGGAATTACCGGAACGGAAGTTTCTAAGGAAGCGGCCGACATGGTTTTGGCCGATGATAACTTCTCAACAATTGTGGCGGCCGTGAAGGAAGGTCGTAAGGTCTTTGCCAATATTCAAAAGGCTTTGCAGTACCTGCTGGCATCAAACTTAGCCGAAGTGATTGCCATCTTTATGATGACGTTGCTTGATTGGGAAGTGCTGGCGCCCGTCATGATTTTGTGGATCAACTTGGTAACGGATACGTTGCCAGCAATCGCATTGGGATTGGAGCCAGCCCAGAAGGGCGTCATGTCACAGAAGCCTCGTGGTAAAACCGCTAACTTCTTGTCTGGTGGTGTCGGTCCGGCCATTATTTGGCAGGGAACGATGCAAGCCATTCTTGTTTTGGCGGTTTACGGGATTGCCTTGGCCTTCCCAGAACACCAAGGATCAGAATTGATTCATGGGGATGCCTTAACGATGGCCTTTATGACCTTAGGGTTGATGCAGATGTTTAATGCGATTAACGTTAAGAGCGTTTACCAATCAGAGTTGGGTCCACAGGCCTTTGCCAACAAGTTCTTCAACTGGGCCTTGGTCTTCTCACTCTTTGCCATGATGGCCGTTGTCTTCATCAAGCCATTGAACCCAATCTTCCACGTGACTTACCTTGATAGTCACCAGTGGTTGACGGTTGTCCTAGCAGCTTTCTCTATCATTGTGATTGTCGAACTGGTAAAATGGGTGCAACGACAATTTTTCAATAAAGGATAAAGCATAGTGGCAAAATTTAACCCCAAGCAATTACAGTATTATCTCCAAGCACTCCAGGATGTCTTAACGAAGACACAGGAGACAGCTGACCACGTTTCACCATTTTTCGTCAAATTAGATTCAGCTAAGCAAGAATCAGCAGTTGCTGACATGCCCAAGGCTGATTTTGCCGAAGTAAAGGCGGAATTTGATGATGCTGTGGCTGTTTACCAAGAAAACGCCAAGACTTTAGCCGCCTTGACTGTACCCGTTCGTTTTATGGGTGCCCACAAGACGTTGGCAAAAGCCTACCAAGATTATGCTGATGCAACAGCCATGATGGCTGATGCATTAATTCTTGACGGCCAAAAGGTTGATGACGAGAAGTTCGCACAATCTGAAGCTGACCAGGAAACTTACTTGAACAAGGTTCAAGCTCAAGTTGCTAAAATCTTTGGTGTATAAAAAGAGCACCGTGAATGACCAAGTAAAATTGGCCGCTTCGCGGTGCTTTTTCTATGTGCGAATGTCAGTTAGCTAGTCTCTATTGGAAGAAATCAGTTACGGCTTTGAGCGTTTGTTTAGTAAAGAACCCTTCGCTGACCTGTTCTCGCAGTGGCAAGAGGTTAGCCTGCCAGCTTTGATACTGGTCGGCAGTCATGGTTTTCATCAAATCTTCTAGTTCGGCTAAATCGTTGATGGTGAAACCGATTTGATAACGGTCAATCAACCGGCCAATATGGCTTTTTTGCCAAGCAATGAGCGGGAGCCCGGCCTTGAGATAGAGGCTCGCCTTGTGTGGGGCATTGATTTTCGTGTAGCTTTGATAGTGGAGAGTATCAAAATCGCTATCCCAGAGCAAACCAAAGCCGGCGCCCAAATGGTTTTGAATGTCGTCGGGCTCGAAGTTGCCAGCCCACTCGATGTCTGCAGGCGCTTGCCAGTCACGCCACTTCTTGGGTCGATTACCAAACAGTTTTAGCGCCTGTCCCTGGTAATTTTGTAGCCAGGGGGCTTTTTGCCAAGTACCGGCATAATTTAGAATTTTTTGATAGCTAGCGAGGGGTGGATTGGGGCCCAAATAGTCAAAAAGAGGTTGAACAATTGTTCTTTGAGTAACACCCATTTTTGCTAAGGCTTGGCTCATTGCCTCTGAATGGGTGATAATGAGGTCGGCCTTTTGTGCTAATGCAAACTCCGTCGGGTTAGCTTTTGTTACTCGGAATGGTTCGAAGTCGTGAATTAATAAGACATAATTAGCTTTTTTGTCTTTAATAGCTGCCAACCAATCGGCTTCAAAATCAGCACTCATGTAAGTTGGGAATTGATGGATCACGGTATCGCCTGGTACAATCAGCTTGAGTGCCTCCTCGATGCGCTTTTGACGTTCGGTTTCTGAGAAACGCTGATCGTTGTAACGTTCAAGAGGGAGGTGAGAGAAACCGCTTGCTTGAGCGATTTTGGCATAGTCGTCCTTGGCCTTTAAAGCGCCCTTGGGCATCCATGGTTCGATTGTTTGGCTAATCCAATTGGTCATGAAGTCTATTATAGCAGACTCCATTCACTCTTTCGGACTAGACCACTAACGTAATAAAAACTAACATTGTCAGTAAATGCCCTGTTAGTTTTTGATATAATAGGCACATTATGAAAAAGAGGTTATTATGAAAAAAGTACTAATGACTTTGGTGACTGCAGTGGCAGCCTTCCTGGCCTTTGGTGTGGCAAGCCAAAAGCCAGCTTCGGCCAGCGAACCCCACTACATTATCGCCACGGATGCTACTTATGCACCCTTTGATTTCCAAGATAAGAACAACAAGTACGTTGGAATTGACCAAGACATCTTGGCCACCATTGCCAAGCGTGAAGGATTTACATATGAATTAAAGCCAATGTCCTTCAACGCCGCTACTCAGGCCGTTGCTTCTGACCAGGCCGATGGGGTGATTGCTGGGATGTCAATTACTGACGCCCGTCGTCAGGTCTTTGATTTTTCAACGCCTTATTACCGTAGTGGAATTGGTTGGGCAACTGCCAAGGATTCAAAGATTAAGTCTTTGTCTGATTTGAAGGGCAAGACGGTTGCTTTGAAGACTGGAACTGCCGGTGCACAGTACGCCGAATCAATCCAATCAAAGTATGGTTTCAAGATTACTTACTTCTCTGATTCCGATACTTCATACCGTGATGTGATTAACGGGAACACGGCCGCTACGTTCGGTGACCTTCCTGTTTTGCAGTATGCCGTTAAGAACGGTACGGAATTGAAGGTTCAAAATCCAAAGGATCCATTTAATGCTGGTGACTATGGCTTTGCCGTTAAGAAGGGTGCTAACGCTTCCTTGTTGGCTGCCTTTGACAAGGGCTTTGCTGCCATCAAGAAGGATGGTACTTACGACAAGATTGTCAACAAGTACTTGGATGCGAAGGCATCAACCTTTACTGGTTCAGCTTCTGACAACAACTCCGTCTTTGGTATCTTGCGTTCAAACTCATCAGCTTTCTGGACAGGTTTGAAGGAAACACTTTACTTGACGATTGTTGGAATTGTCCTGGCAACTATCTGGGGCTTGCTCTTGGGTGTCATGGGTGTGGCAAAGTCAAAGTTTTTGCGTGGTTTGTCAACAACGATTATCTACATCTTCCGTGGAATGCCAATGATGGTTTTGGCCTTCTTTATCTACATCGGTTTGCCTGGTGTGATTGGCGTGAAGATTCCTGCCTTTACGGCCGGCGTTTTGACACTGATTTTAAATGAAGGTGCTTATACCGGTGCCTTTGTTCGTGGTGGTTTCAATTCTGTTGATGCTGGTCAAATGGAAGCTGCGCGTTCATTGGGACTTTCTCATTCAAAGGCCATGCGGAAGGTGATTATTCCGCAAGGTTTGAAGTTAATGATTCCAAGTTTTATTAACCAATTTATTATTACCTTGAAGGACACGTCAATCTTGTCTGCTATTGGTATTTTGGAATTGACACAGACTGGTACGTTGATTGTTACTCGGAATTCACAGGGATTCCGTGTCTGGGCAATTATCGCTGTGATATACTTAATTGTAATTACGTTACTTACATGGTTGAGTAACTGGGTTGAAAAAAGGACACGAGCATGAGTGAAGAAAAGCAAGTGAAAGTACACGTAGACAAGGTTAACAAGTCATATGGCGATAACCACGTTTTGCGTGACATCTCTTTGGACGTGATGGCCAACGAAGTTGTTGTTATGATTGGGCCTTCTGGTTCAGGAAAGTCAACCTTCTTGCGGATGTTAAATCAGTTGGAAATGCCAAACTCTGGTTTGGTTGAAGTTGATGGCTATGACATCTCTGATCCAAAGACTGATATTAATAAGGTTCGCGAAAACATCGGAATGGTGTTCCAGAACTTTAACCTCTTTAACAACTACACTGTTTTGCAAAACATTACTTTGGCACCTGTTCAATTGGGCAAGATGACAAAGGAAGAAGCAGACAAGCGTGGTAAGGAATTGTTAGAAACTGTTGGCCTGTCAGATAAGGCTGACAAATCAGTTAATTCATTGTCAGGTGGACAAAAGCAGCGTGTTGCTATTGCCCGTGCCTTGGCAATGGACCCAGACATCATGCTTTTTGATGAACCAACATCAGCCTTGGATCCAGAAATGGTTGGCGATGTGTTGGATGTTATGAAGGATTTGGCGAAGTCAGGAATGACGATGATTATCGTTACCCACGAAATGGGCTTTGCCAAGCAAGTGGCTGACCGGGTTGTCTTCTTCGAATCTGGTAAGATTCAAGAATCTGGTACGCCTGAAGAAGTGTTTAATGCACCAAAGAATGAACGTTTGCAAACCTTCTTGTCAAAGGTGATGCAAGCCTAAGGGTAACTAATCGTTAACACGAAAAGATAGGAAGAATGAATACAATGGTCAACCAACGAGTAAAGCCGATTTTGGTGGCGCTAACGCTTTTCTTGGGGCTCTTTGCCTTTGGAACGAAGGCAAGTGCTGCTGAACCCAATTATGTCATCTCAACGGATGCAACTTACGCACCCTTTGATTTCCAAGACAAAAATAATGAGTACGTCGGTATTGACCAAGATATTTTGAAGGAAGTGGCCAAGAGAAACCACTTCACCTATACATTGAAGCCAATGTCCTTTAACGCTGCCGCTCAAATGGTTGCTAACGGCCAGGCAGATGGTATCATTGCTGGAATGGCCATCACGGACGAGCGGAAGCAAGTCTATGATGTTTCGGATCCTTACTATAAGACTGGTGTTGCTTGGATTACTAAAAAGGGCTCCAAGATTAAGTCATTATCCGAATTAAAGGGGAAGACGGTTGCCTTGAAGTCTGGAACGGCCGCCTCGAACTATGGTTTGTCCTTGCAAAAGAAGTACGGCTTTAAGGTTAAGTACTTCAACGATACGGACACGATGTATAACGACGTTGTCAATGGTAACAGTGCTGCTACCTTTGAAGATATGCCCGTTATCCAGTACGCCATTAAAAACGGCTTAGATTTGGAAGTTAAGAATCCAAATAACCCTGGTAACGCCGGTGGTTATGGCTTCTTCGTTAAGAAGGGCCAAAACCCACAGCTGATTGCTGATTTTAACAAGACCTTGAAGGAAATGAAGGCCGATGGTTCTTATCAAAAGATTGTTGATAAGTATTTGAAATCAGACCAGAAGAACTTTACTGGTTCAGCTTCTGATAACAACTCTACTTGGGGTATCTTGCGTTCAAACAAGAAAGCCTTCTTTGATGGCTTAGTTCAAACGATTGAGTTGACTGTTACCGGCATTATCTTGGCTTCTCTTTGGGGCTTGTTGCTTGGTTTGATGGGTGTGGTTAAGTCAAAGTTCTTGCGTGGATTATCCACAACGATTATTTACGCCTTCCGTGGTTTGCCACTGATGGTCTTGGCCTTCTTCATTTATATTGGTTTGCCAGGTGTGATTGGAACGAAGATTCCTGCCTTTACGGCCGGTTTGTTGACACTGATTTTGAATGAGGGTGCTTATACTGGAGCCTTTGTTCGTGGTGGTTTTGAAGCCGTTGACCGAGGACAGATGGAAGCGGCTCGTTCATTGGGATTGCCTTATGGTAAGGCAATGTCCAAGGTCGTCGTTCCACAAGGTTTGAAGATTATGGTGCCATCGTTTGTTAACCAATTCATTATTACCTTGAAGGACACGTCAATCTTGTCTGCCATCGGAATTTTGGAATTGACACAAACGGGAACATTGATTGTTGCTCGTAACTCACAAGGATTCCGTGTTTGGGCCATTATCGGTCTGATTTACATGATTGTGATTACGCTGTTGACTTGGTTCTCAAACTGGTTAAAGAAGCGTTTAGATTAATTAAAAATGATTTTAAAGGGTTCTCTCGTCTAACTGACTGAGAGGCCCTTTTTATGTTACTTGCAATTAATTCATCCAACCAATACTGCTTTGCCAATTTGGCTAACCGAGAGGAAAGTTACCGGTGTCCAGCCTGCAAAGAGTCAGTCGTCCTTCGACACGGTCAACAAAATGTAGCCCACTTTGCCCACCAGGTGCAGGCGAGCTGCCATTCTTTTACAGAAGGTGAAACAATCGATCATCTTTTGGGTAAGATGGCACTCTATCGGTCTTTTGCAAAAGATTATCAGGTAGTAGTGGAACCCGTTTTAGGTCAAATTAGTCAGCGTCCTGATTTGTTGGTTAAACGACCACAGGGTCCTGATTTGGCAATTGAATACCAATGCTCACCAATTGGTCGAAAACGGCTGCAGGAGCGTAATCAGGGACTGAAAAGTCTTGGATTAGAGGTGCTGTGGGTTTTGGGGCCGGCTTACTATCAGCGGCGTTTATCAGGCGAGCTCATCTGTCGGTTTCTCTACTGCGGCCGACTATTTTTTTATGTACCCAAGCAGAAACGCTTTGATACCCGCTTTAATTTTTCTAAGACGGACTTTCACAAGTTACATTACCAAAATCAGATTGGTTTTCCGGCGATTTTATCTAGCTTAGCTAATGGTGCTGAGGATGATCACGACAAGCCTCTAGGAATGCGGTCAGCTAGCCAACCAGTCCTTTATCAGACAAAGTTGGTCAATCCGACCAGTAACCTGGCTCAGCACTTACTCTACCAGCGAACAAAGCTGACCTTGCTGATGGTTCAGGGTCGGGTCAACATTGACATGATTAACTATCTTTATGAACGAGGGCAGCGGCTCGACCAGATTCCGGACTGGTGCTTATTGGGGCAAGTTTTTGGCCTAGCAGTGCCAAATTGGTATTTCCGTTTAGTTCTTGTCTTATTATTAGAAAAAGTTGGGCTTAATCATTGGATCTTTGAGAAGAGCCTGAGTGCCCGGTTAAGGCAGTATTTTTACCCCAGTTTTCAGGAACCAGAAAAAATCGTGAAAGCGACTTATACTGATTTGGCAGTAAGTGGGGTTATCTGCTTACAGGACAACAAAATTCTAGTGATAAAGCTCCTGCAATTTGTCGCAGATTAAGATTGCTATGTTAAAATGAGTAAAATATCAGAAAAAGGGGGGCCTGAAGCAAGCCAATGCCTTGGGCAACAACTACATGGGACAAATCACACGACAAGAAGTGCCAACGGAACTGACTTGGGATTTAACCACGGTCTTTGCAGATGACCAGGCCTTTGAAGAAGCGGTTGCCGCTTTGAAGGCTAGCCTGGCTGACTTAGACCAATATGTCGGTCACCTTGGCGATTCTGCCCAGACCCTGTTGGCCGGTTTGGAAACGGATCTCCAAATCGAACGGTCATTTGAAAAGATTTACGTTTATGCCAATCAAAAATATGATGAGGATACGGCCAACAATCACTATGCCGGTGTTTATGCGCAGGCTCAAGATTTGTTAGCTGCTGTGAGCCAAGCAACCGCCTTCTTTCAACCAGAAGTTTTGGCGATTGATGAAAAGACTTTGGCCACTTATCTCGACGACCAAGCGCTGGTGCCTTACCGTCATTTCTTTGATGTCTTACTTTCAGAAAAGGCCCACACACTACCTGCCGACCAGGAGGCTTTGTTAGCGGGGGCTTCAACCGTTTTGTCATCGGCTGAACAAACTTTCTCAGCCCTCGACAACGCCGATATGGACTTTGGTGACGTTGTCACGGAAAATGGTGAAGTCGAAGAATTGACGAACGGTCTCTATGGTGTGATGCTGCGGTCTAAGAACCAGCCAACGCGTCAACAGGCCTTTACGACCCTCTACGACGCTTATATGGCATTGAAGAATACCTTTGCTTCAACTCTATCTTCAACAGTTAAGAAGCATAATTTCTTGGCGAAAACGCGCCATTATCAATCTGCTAAGGAAGCAGCCGTACTGTCAAATCAGATTCCAACGGCCGTTTATGATACCTTGACGGACCGTGTTGAAAAGAACTTGCCACTCTTGCATCGCTATGTTTCCTTGCGTAAGGAAGTCTTGGGCTTGGAAGAAGTTCACTCATACGATTTGTATGTTTCTTTGACGGACGATGTGGACTTGCCTGTTACCTATGAGGATGCCAAAGCAATCGCCTTAAAGGCCTTAGCACCACTTGGCGAAGACTACTTGGACGTTGTTAAGAAGGCCTTTGCTGAGCGCTGGATTGACGTCGTTGAAAACAAAGGTAAGCGGTCAGGGGCTTATTCTGGTGGGGCATATGATACCAACCCTTATATCTTGCTGAACTGGCAGGATACGTTTGATAACGTCTATACCTTGGTCCATGAAATGGGTCACACTGTTCATTCTTATTTAACTCGCCACAACCAGCCCTACCACTATGGTGATTATCCAATCTTTTTGGCCGAAATTGCTTCAACAACCAATGAAGCTCTCTTGACGGACTACCTTTTGAAGATCTATGATAATCCTAAGGTTCAAGCTTACGTTTTGAACCAATACTTAGACGGCTTTAAGGGTACGGTCTTTCGTCAGACGGAATTTGCCGACTTTGAAGCTTGGATTCATGACCAAGACGCTGCTGGTCAGCCATTGACAGCTGAAGCGATGGCCGACTACTATGGCGAGCTCGATTCAAAGTTCTATGGTCCTGATTTGACCAAGGACCCAGAAATTGCTTACGAATGGTCACGAATTCCACACTTCTACTACAATTTCTATGTTTACCAGTACGCTACTGGTGAAGCGGCCGCCACAACACTGGCCCAAAACATTTTGGAAAAGGGTGAAGCGGAACGCTATAAGGACTATTTGAAGGCCGGCAACTCGGCTAGTCCATTAGAAGTGATTGCCAAGGCTGGTGTTAATATGACAGAAGGCGCATACTTAGATCAAGCCTTTGCCGTCTTTGAAGACCGGTTAAATCAGCTTGAAGCACTACTTGGTCAGGCAAAGTAAGAAGGGAGTTTCGATAATTATGGCGAAAGTTTTAGTATTTGATGGGATTGATGAAAACGCTCTTGCTCCATTGAAGCGAGCAGGGTTGGAAATCGTTTCAAACCCACAGGCAACATCAGAGGATTTTGCCAGTGATGATGAGGTTATTGGTATCATCTTGATGATGTATCCAGTTGACGGAGCAGTCATGGACCGCTTCCCAAATTTGAAGGTTATCGCTCGTCATGGTGTTGGCTATGACAACGTTGACTTGCAGGCTGCTAGTCAACGTGGAATTGCCGTCACGAACACACCAGGTGCGAATGCCGGTGCAGTCGCGGAAACAGCGATTACGTTGATGCTGATGGCCGGCCGTCTGTTTGAAGCCAGCCACGACAGCATTACGGATAAGAAGCTAGCCGACTATATGGTCGGCAAGAGTGGCCAGCAAGTTTCTGGCAAGATTGTTGGAATTCTTGGTTTTGGTCATATTGGACAAGAAATTGCCAAATTATTGACTGGCTTTGGGGTTCACGTTTTGGCCTATGCGCGTCATGACCACGATGTACCCAATGGTCGGATGGCTGACCTTGATGAAATCTTCCAACAGGCTGATTTTGTTGTTTCGGCCTTGCCAGCAACACCAAGCACGACAGGTTTGATTGACCAAAAGGCCTTTGACAGAATGAAGTCAAGCACGGTGGTGGTCAACGTTGGTCGTGGCCCAGTGATTGATGAGACCGCTATGATTGCTAGTTTGAAGTCTGGTAAGATTGCTGCTGCAGGATTGGATGTGGTCGACCAAGAGCCAATTAGTCCGGACAACGAATTGTTGTCCCTACCAAATGCCTTTGTCTTGCCACACGTGGCAGCGCACTCAAAGGAAGCAGACTTTGAAGTCGCTAAGACGGCTGCTAAGAATGTCTTAGCAGTTTTCGAGGGCAAGCCTGCTGAAGACCAAGTTAACGATTAGACTAATAGGATTTTTTAAAAACGTCGAGCCAAAAAAACAGGCTAGGCGGTTTTCCTGATTTTTGTTATACTAGAGGTACGATGAAGGACCTAGTAGGGGTCAGCCAGTAGCAAAGCGAACGGTGTCTAGTGTAAGACCGTCTGCTGGTGCCTCGAATTTCAGTCTGGAGACTTTGGCCTAACAGTCAACGGTAAGCCACCGATACCGGCCAAGAGTGCTGGCCTTTTGGTCAGAAACTGGGTGGTACCGCGGAAGTTCTCTTACGTCCCTTATGTTGTGTGAACAACATAGGGGACTTTTTTATTGGGAAAAAGAGGAAGATGAATGACATTAATTGATGAATTACAGGCAATCGCCAAGCAAGCTGAGGCTGATTTGGCAGCAAAGGGAGCCGACTTGGAACAAGTCCGGGTGGCTTACCTCGGTAAGAAGGGGAAAATCACGACGGTTTTGAAGTCGATGAAGGACCTTTCAATCGATGAAAAGAAGGCTGTCGGTCAGGTGGGCAATCAGGTCCGCCAACAAATCCAAGATAGCTTAGCAGCCATGAAAGCCGTTCAAGAAAAGGCGGCCATGGATGCCAAATTGCAGGCGGAAACGCTTGATGTAACCTTGCCGGGAACAAAGCCCAAGTTAGGTAACCGTCATGTATTGCAACAAATCATGGATGAAATCGAAAGCCATTTTTTGGGATTGGGCTATCAAGTGATTGATGACCCAATCGATTCACCCGAAGTGGAAACGGATGAATACAACTTTGAACGGGAAAACCTGCCAAAGGATCATCCAGCCCGTGATATGCAGGATACTTTCTATGTGACGCCAGAAATTTTGCTGCGAACGCAGACATCACCAGTTCAATCACGCGCTTTGGAAAAGCATGATTTTTCTAAGGGGCCATTGAAGATGATTGCACCAGGGAAGGTTTACCGGCGGGATACCGACGATGCCACGCACTCACACCAATTCCACCAAGTGGAAGGTTTGGTCGTTGGTAAGAACATTACCATGGCTGATTTAAAGGGAACGTTGTTGTCGATTATGCAGGAGCTTTTCGGTGAAAAGCACCAAATTCGCCTGCGTCCATCTTACTTCCCCTTTACGGAACCTTCTGTCGAAGTTGACGTTTCTTGGAACGAAGTGACGGAAGACACCAAGCCAGAAGATATCCGTTGGATTGAAGTTTTGGGAGCGGGGATGACCCATCCGAACGTCTTGAAGATGGATGGCGTTGATCCAGAAGAATACTCGGCCTTTGCCTTTGGCTTGGGTCCTGACCGTTTTGCCATGCTGAAGTATGGCGTGGAAGATATTCGTCAATTCTACTTAAACGATGTCCGGTTCTTGGATCAATTTAATAAGCGGGGGAACTAATCATGAAGACCAACTTAAAATGGTTAAACGAATACTTACAGCCAGGGCTTGATTTGAGCGAGCAGGCTGTCTTGGATTTGGCACAGCAAATTGAATTGACCAGTGTGGAACTGGAATCCGTTGGAACGGCTGCTGCCAAGCAGTCAGGTCTCGTGGTTGTCCGAGTCGATTCGGTTGTGCCCCATCCAGATTCTGATCACATGGTGATCACGCAGGTTTTTGATGGTCAAGAGACAATCCAGGTTGTGACCGGTGCACCAAACGTGGCTGAAGGGCAGTTAGTGGTCTTGGCCCGTGTTGGGGCTCAGATTATCGACCGTGAAAGCGGTGACTTGGTGACCATCAAGGAGGCCCAACTTCGTGGGGAAACCTCTTATGGAATGCTGGTTGCCCTGCAAGAAATCGGCTTAGCTGATGCTGTGGCACCACAGGACTTTGAGGAAGGCATTCACGTCTTCACAGAAGAAGATGGTGCTCAGCCAGGGGATGATGCACTCGCAGTCTTGGGTCTTAAGGATCCGATGATTGATACTGATTTGACCCCGAACCGGGCTGACCTGTTGTCAATGCGGGGGATGGCCTATGAATTGGCTGCCATGACTGACCAGAAGGTGATGCTGCCACAGACAACGGTTTTGAGTGATCAATCCGAGTCGAATGCGGTGGTGACGGTTACCGGAAACGCTGATTTGGCAACGGGGTATGCAGTCCGTGTCTTGGGTCAAGTTAAAAACGACCCATCACCTCTTTGGTTGCAAAGCCGCCTGTGGAATGCCGGTTTCAAGCCAGAAAACAAGATTGCTGATTTGGCCAACTATTGGCTCTTACTGACGGGGCAACCTTTGTACGTCTATGATTTGGATAAATTAGCCACGATGCAACTGGAAGTTCGTTTGGCAAAAGAAGGCGAAACTTTGCCTCAGGGTGAAGAAGAGGCAATGGCTCTCCGTGCTGACCAAGATATTGTGGTTGCAGCCGGTGATCAAATTTTGTCTTTGGCAGGAATTGCCACGAACCCAGCGGTTGCTGTGACGGCTGATACGACCAAGGTGGTTGTTGAGGCTGGTCAGTTTAACCCAAGCCTCTTGCGGCAAAGTGCTCGCCGCCATACGTTACGGTCAGAGTCCTCTTTCCGTTTTGAACGGGGAATTGACTTGGATCAAACCCTTGAAGTCCTTGATCAAGTGGCTGCCGAGATGGCCATGCTGACTAAGGGGAAGATTGTTGTTGGTTTGAGCAAGTTTGGCTTTGCTTACCGGGCACCAGAGACGATTGCTATCAGTCGTGACCGTATCAATCAAATTTTGGGAACGGATTTGTCAGTGGCGACGATTTCTGCTATCTTCACTCGTTTGGCTTTGCCAATCGATGAAAACGATGGGCAATACTTAGTGACTATTCCGGGTCGCCGAACTGATTTGAATATTCCAGCCGATTTGATCGAAGAGGTTGGCCGTCTGTATGGTTATGACAACCTGCCAACGGCCTTGGTTGAAGGACAGAGCACGCCGGGTGATTTGACACCACGGCAAAAGAAAATTCGCGCTAGTCGAGAAATTATGGAAAGTCTCGGCTTTGACCAGGCCATTTCCTATGCCCTGACAACTCCTGAAAAGGCAACGGCCTTCAATTTGGACCAGAATCGTGATGTGGTGGTCTTGGATTACCCAATGTCATCAGATCGGACGACGATTCGACAAAACCTTTTGTCCGGTCTGTTGGATGATGTGGCCTATAACGTTGCCCGGTCCGTTAAGGACATTGCTTTATATGAGCAAGGACGAATTTTCTTGGCCCAGGGCGAAAATGTTCAGCCGGAAGAGCGCGAACACCTAGCCGGTGTCTTGGTCGGGAATGTGGCTGAATCAAGCTGGCAAACGGGTGAAAAAGATGAAGTTGCTGATTTCTACGATATCAAGGGCCGTTTAGAGGCATATTTGCAGACGATTGGCCTTGATTCAAATGCAGTGCGCTTTGAGCAAAGTGGACAACACGAAGCCATGCACCCGGGACAGACGGCGGATGTCTATCTTGGCTCCACTTACCTTGGTTTTGTTGGCCAAATTCATCCAGCAGTTTTGGCGAATGCCAAGTTGCCCGCAGTCTTTGCCTTTGAAATTGACCTGGAAGTGGTCATTGAGCATTCACAGGCACCAGTTGCTTATCAACCGGTTTCAAAGTACCCACAAATCAGTCGTGATTTGGCCGTCTTAGTTGATGACAGTATCGACCAACAACAGGTCTTTGATGTGATTAAAGAAAATGGTGGGTACTACCTTCAAAACGTGACTTTCTTTGACTTGTACACGGGTCAGGGATTACCAGCTGGTAAGAAGTCATTGGCTTATCAGTTGACTTATCAAGATAAGACCGACACCTTAGTTGAATCAGTTGTCACGGATGCCTTTGAAAAGATGACGGCAACTTTGACGGCAGAATTAGGTGCGGAAATCCGCTGATTTTGATTGTCTTGTTGTAACAAAAACGATATAATTAGGGTAAAACCACAAGCAAGTAGGATAGCCCTTATGGCAAAAATTATTATTAACGGTGGCCACAAGATTTCAGGTGCGGTGACCATTGGCGGAGCCAAGAACTCGACGGTTGCATTAATTCCAGCCGCAATTCTGGCCGACACGCCAGTCAACTTTGACAATGTTCCACAAATTTTAGATGTTAAAAACTTACAGTATATTCTCGCTGCGATGAACGTTCGTTCTAATTTCGAAAATGGTGATCTTTCGATTGATCCAACCACGATTACGGAATCCGAATTGCCTTCAACGGCCATTAAATCATTGCGTGCCTCTTATTACTTTATGGGGGCATTGCTTGGTCGTTTTGGTCGAGCAACGGTGACCTTCCCTGGTGGTGATAACCTTGGATCACGACCAATTGACCAGCACATCAAGGGCTTTGAAGCTCTTGGTGCAACGGTGACTGAAGTCGGTGACCTCATTACCCTTGATGCGACTGCGCATGGTTTAACTGGGGCACGAGTGACCTTGGACACGGTTTCAGTTGGTGCGACAGTTAATATTATTTTAGCTGCGGTAAAGGCTAAGGGACAAACCATTATTGAAAACGTCGCCAAGGAACCAGAAATCATCGATATTGCGACCTTCTTGAACAACATGGGCGCCAATATCCGCGGTGCTGGAACCGATACGATTCGCATTACAGGTGTCGATCGTTTGGAAGCACGCAATACCCACACGATTATTCCTGACCGGATTGAGGCTGGCACATACATGTCCATGGCCGCTGCCTTTGGTGACGGAGTGACGATTAAAAACGTTATTCCGGAACATTTGGAGTCCTATACTTCAAAGTTGTTGGAAATGGGCGTCGACATGCAAATCGGTGAAGACTCCGTTTATATCGGGCCAAGCCATGATTTGAAGCCTGTTTCAATCAAGACGATGCCATACCCTGGTTTTGCGACTGATTTACAGCAACCAATCACACCACTTTTGTTTTTAGCTAGTGGTGAAAGTACGATTGTTGAAACCATTTATCCAAAGCGGAATAAGCATATTGCTGAATTGCGACGGATGGGGGCGGAGTTATCGTCATTGAACCCAGGTGAAATCAAGGTCAACCATTCCGAGCGTTTGGTTGGAGCGACTGTGGAAGCAGCCGAGATTCGCGCAGGAGCAGCTTTGGTGATTGCCGGCATTATGGCCGACGGCCAAACCGTGATTGAAAATGCTACACACATCCTGCGAGGATACGACCGCTTAGCTGATAAATTAGCTTCGCTGGGCGTTGATTTAAAAATCGAGGGTGTTGATTTAATCAACTTGATGCCTTAACCTTGCATGGATAATATCCCTGTGATAGAATAGTTAAGTTAATAACTGACTCTGATTTAATAAAATCAGGGCGCTAAGGAGATACTCATGAAAAAAGAAATCCATCCAGATTACCGTCCAGTTGTCTTTATTGATGCCGCAACTGGTAAGAAGTTCTTGTCAGCATCTGTTGTTGCAACTGACACAACTACTGATTTTGAAGGTCAAGAATATCCATCAGTACGTATGGAAATCACTTCAGATTCACACCCATTCTACACTGGTAAGCAGAAGTTTACTCAAGCTGATGGTGCGGTTGACAAGTTTAACAAGAAGTTTGCTAACTTCGGCTTCAAGAACAACGACTAAGTTGTTGTATAAAAACGCTCACCTCGGTGGGCGTTTTTTCTTGGCTTGTGGAAAAAGAATTTGTTTGCAGTGAGTTATCACCAAGCAAAGTGCTGGAGGCATGATGGCAAAGACAATCGTACCCGTTAAATTACATGAAAAATTGACGGTCACTATCAAAGAGATTCGCCAAAATGGGATGGGGATGGCCTTTTTAAAGGATCGGCCGGATTATCCGATTTATTTAGCTGATGCCATGCTGGGTGAAGAAGTTCAGATTGAAATTATCCAGGTGGATAAGTATTCCGCCTACGGTAAAATTTTGGCCTGGGTCCAAGAGAGTACTGGCCGGAAAAATCAGAATCGACAATATTTGATTGAAGCTGGGACAGCTCCCCTGGTTAACTGGGCTTATGAAAATCAGAAAGATTTTAAGCAACAAATTGTGCAAAAAAACTTTCACGATGCTGACCTGAAAGTAACCGTTGCTGATCCGATTACGATGGACACAACGCCAACTTACTATCGCAATAAAACGGTCGTTCCCCTTAAGTGGCAGGATGGGCAGTTATTGTCTGGTTTTTACCAACGGGGCAGCCATCATTTGGTACCGATGGAAGACTATTACGTCAATGATGCTCGAGTAGATGAAGTGATTGTGATTGTCCGTGAGATTCTGGCTAAACGGGGCGTCTCTGCCTATGATCCGGACCAAGAAGAGGGAGCCATCCGTTATGTGATGGTGCGCCGGGGTTATTATAGCCAGCAGTTAATGGTGGTTTTGGTGACCAACGAAAAAAACTTGCCCGATGAGGCGGGACTCGTGGCTGAAATCGTGCAAGCATTGCCTGATTTGACATCCTTAATCTTGAACTTTGCACCTAAAAAAGACTATGTCCAATTGAGCGCCAACAACCGGGTTCTCTTTGGCCAGGCAACGATTGAGGATACACTACTTGGGAAAAAATTCTTAATTGGTCCAAATTCCTTCTACCAAGTTAATCCAGTGATGACGGAAAAGCTTTATCAGAAGGCAGCCGACTTGGCTGATTTGAAGCCAACGGATGTTGTTGTGGATGCATATGCCGGGATTGGAACAATCGGAATTTCAGTCGCTGACCGCGTCAAGGAAGTGATTGGTGTCGAGGTTGTACCCGGAGCGGTGCTGGATGCTAAGAAGAATTTGGCGTTAAATCAGATTGAAAATGCCAGTTATATTGAGCGCGATGCTCCTGACCAGTTTGAGGATTGGCAAAACCAAGGGATTCGACCAGACGTCGTCTTTGTTGATCCACCACGCCGGGGGTTGACGCCAAAGTTAATTGAAAAGACGGCTGAAATGGGACCTGACCGCGTGGTCTACGTTTCTTGTAATCCCGTGACCGCCGCCCGTGATGTTGCCCTGTTTAAGGACTTGGGTTACGAGGTCAAGGGACCGGTTGTTCCGGTGGACCAATTCCCTCAGACTGCTCACATCGAGACGATTACCGTCTTACAAAAGCGCGAAAACTAAGTACTATTGAAATCAGATGCTGGCTGTTTACAAGACATTAAAATTAAGCGTTATTGAAATCAGATGCTGGTCTCTTAAAAATCAACAAGATCAAGTGCCACCTAAATTTTTACTAAACAAGGAAATCAATTGCTATGAACCTTTCGTTACAAACAATCGCACAAGCAACTAAGGGAACCCTGCAAGGACCGGCCAATCAAACTGTGACGGGTGTTGCCTTCGATTCTCGCCAGGTCAAGGGTGGCGACCTCTTTGTCGCCTTAGTTGGTGAACAAGATGGCCATGATTATATTGATCAGGCACTGAAAAATGGTGCGACTGGTGTTTTAGCGCAGACACAGCATGTCATTGATGGGGCTGTCCCAGCGGTGGTTGTTGACGATACCTTGGCGGGCTTGCAGGAATTAGCGAAGTTTTATCTGCAAACGGTTCAGCCAAAGGTCGTTGCTATTACCGGTTCGAATGGAAAAACGACAACCAAGGATATGGTTGCCGCGGTTTTGGCCACGAAGTATCAAACTTTTAAGACACCAGCTAATTTTAATAATGAAATTGGCCTGCCGGTCACCATTTTGACGATGCCGGAGGCGACTGAGGTCTTAGTCTTGGAGATGGGCATGGACCGTCCGGGTCAGCTGACGGCTTTGTCGACGCTGGCTCAACCTGATTTGGCCGTCATTACCATGATTGGTGAGGCTCATCTTGAATTCTTTAAAACACGAGCCAACATTGCCAAGGCCAAGTTGGAAATTATTGCTGGCTTAAAGCCGGATGGGGAGTTGTTGATTCCAAAAGATGAACCACTCTTGCAGGATGCCAAAGGTTTGCCAGCCAATACGGTTAGTTTTGGACCGGAACCAAATGACTGTGTTGAAACGCTACAGGAAACAAAATTTAGCGATCAGGGCCAAGAATTTGCAATTCCGCTGCTGGGCCGTTATAATGTTAGGAATGCCTTGGCGGCAATTCGTGTTGGCCAAGCTTTCGATTTGGACCTCCAGACGATTGCTTCAGCCTTGAAAAATTTTGCGTTAACGAAAAACCGCACCCAGTTGCTGACAGCAACCAATGGGGCAATGGTCATTTCGGATGTTTATAACGCCAATCCAACAGCGACCAAAGAAGTTTTGGAGGCGTTGGCAAAGGATCATACTGAAAATTTGGTCTTAGTTCTTGGCGACATGCTTGAACTTGGTGAAGCGGCACCGGCCCTTCATGCCGATTTGAAAGAAGCTGTTTTGCAGTCACAACCAAAAGCGGTTTATCTGGTTGGTTCTCTTATGGTGGAAAACCTAGGACCGGCGTTAAAAGAAGCGTTGGCATCTGATCAAGTTCATTTATATCAAACTGACCAGCTGGAAACGCTTATAGCTGATTTGACCAAAAAACTTGATTCAAATGACTGTGTCTTCTTGAAGGCCAGTCATGGTATCCACTTGGAAAAAGTGGTAGACCATTTGGTCGATAATCGAGACAAGCAGGGAGGTGTCCATGCTTAAACGTGTCGATCTTTTCCCAGCAAAAGTAAAATCACTGTGGTTTAGGGATCATTGGCTGGCTTTGTTAACAATTACCTTGATTATTCTTTTTATTGGGGGAGCAATTGGCTTAGCAAAGTTAACCAAGGCTAGTCCGCAGACAATTTTGCCTGCAGAAAAAACATTTTCGGCTGACAATGTCAAAAATCTAAAAAAGGACCTTAGTCCGCAAAATCAGACTGCTGAAGAAATTGATCAGAAACTAAAAAATGAAAATTTTACCGGAACAGCTTTAGTCGTTAAGAATGGCAAGATTATTTTAAACCAGGGTTATGGTTTTTCTAATTATAGTAAGCAGTGGCATAATAATGCCCAAACGGTTTACCATATTGCTTCTTCCGCTAAGTTTTTGACGGCCGTTTTAGTCGGTCAGGCGGTTTCTGAAAAGAAGCTTTCCTATGATGACCACCTCAGCCAGTTTTATCCAAACATTGCCAATGCTGATCAGATTTCGATTCGAGACCTGTTGACAATGACCTCTTCTTTGCAGCAAAAGTTGCAACCAACGACCTTTACTTCTGACCAAGATAATGCCCAATTCTCGGCGGATAATACTGAGACTACTGGGGCAACCATTGGAAATGGCTCCGGCTGGTCATATCAGCCGGTTAATTATCGGTTGCTGGCTGGTATTTTAATGAAAATTTCAGGCCAGTCCTTTGACAAAATGGTTAAAGACTACTATAACAAGCAGTACAAGCTCGGAATTGATGATTATGCACGGTTTGCAGAAGATGATAAGGCTGCCTTGGGTTATCAAGAAGACACTACTAGCCCAACGGGTGTCACTAAGGTGGAAAATGAGCGAGAAACCGGAACAGGGAACCTCGCAATGTCTGCTGGTATGCTTTACCGAACTTATTGGCTCTTCTTCCACGGTGATTTCTTCAAGAATCCAATGGACCTCTTAGTCCAGCACTTGCCGGCTCATTATGTCGCCGGGCTTTATCGTTATGGCAATCTTTACACCTCTCATGGGATTTTCAATGGTTTTGAACCATCCGTTGTATTAGGCAAGAGTAGCCAAGATGCTGTCATCTTATTGGCAAATCAGTACTACCATGGCCATAGCTTTGAAGGCCTCTCACATGAACTATATGAAAAGTTAACAGGAGCGAAGGTTCCTTCCTAAACACTAGTCAGCCCAGCTAGACTATAAACTGCTTGGCGTATTTTTGACGTGCTGGTGGCACGTTACGATGGAAACGACTCAGAAATGGGTCAGGGCGCGCTGAACCAGTGCGCAAAAAGGAGATAATTTTGAAGTTTAATGAACTCGGCTTGTCACAAGCCATTTTGCAGTCAATCGAAGCCCACGGCTACGTTGAAGCAACCCCCATCCAAGAAAAGACAATTCCTTTGACCTTAGCAGGTAAGGATGTTATCGGCCAGGCCCAAACAGGAACTGGTAAGACAGCCGCCTTTGGTTTGCCAATCTTGGAAAACATCGACTTGAATGATCAAAACATCCAAGCCGTTATCATCTCACCTACACGAGAATTAGCCATCCAAACTGCCGAAGAATTGAAGAAGCTTGGTTCTGACAAATCAGTCAACGTCCAAGTGGTCTTCGGTGGTGCCGATATTCGCCCACAAATTAAGGGCTTGAAGTCACACCCACAAATTTTAGTTGGAACTCCTGGTCGTTTGTTAGACCATATTAACCGTAAGACTGCCAAGCTTGGCGGTGTTAAGACATTGGTTTTGGATGAAGCCGATGAAATGTTGAACATGGGCTTCTTGGATGACATTGAAGCCATCATCGCTCAGGTTCCTGACCACCGTCAGACACTGTTGTTCTCTGCAACGATGCCTGAAGCTATCAAGCGAATCGGGATGAAGTTTATGACTAATCCTGAATACATCCAAATCAAGGCCAAGCAATTGACAACTGATTTGGTTGACCAATACTTCATTCGTGTTCGTCACGAAGAAAAGTTTGATGCCTTGACTCGAACAATTGATATCCAAGAGCCATTCTTAGGCATTGTCTTTGGTCGGACAAAGCGTCGAGTAGAAGAATTGGCTCGTGGTTTGGAAGCTCGTGGTTACCGTGCCGCTGGTTTGCACGGTGATTTGACGCAACAAATGCGTTCACGTGTTTTGGACCAATTTAAGGCCCATGAAATCAACCTCTTGGTTGCAACCGATGTTGCTGCTCGTGGTTTGGATGTTAAGGACGTGAGTCACGTTTATAACTTCGATATTCCACAAGATCCAGAATCATATGTTCACCGTATCGGCCGTACTGGTCGTGCCGGTGCCGAAGGTGTTTCAGTAACTTTGGTTGCGCCAAATGAAATGGATTACTTGCGTGCTGTTGAAGAATTGACGAAGAAGCGCATGACGCCATTGCAACCAGCAACGTTGAAGGAAGCTCGGATTGGTCGGATTAACGGTGCCATTGACACTGCAGCCGCAACCATCAAGGGCTTGAACCCAGCTGAATTGCAAGAACAAGTTAACCAAATGACGTCACAATTCACAGCCGAGCAATTGGCTGCTGGTTTGTTGGCTGCTGTGGCTGGCTTGGATAAGCAAAATGCACCAGTTGTCTTGTCACGCGAACGTCCTTTGCCTCGCCGTAAGGGTGGTTCATCATCACGTCGCGGTGGTTACCGTGGCGGCAACCGTCGTTCAAATGGTAACGGTGGTGGCTACCGTGGCAATGGCGGCGGTCGTCGTAATGGTAATGGTGGTGGCTACCGTGGTGGTAACCGTTCACATTCTGAAAACCGCGATAACCGTGGTGGCCATCAAGGTGGTGGCAACCGCCGTCGCCGTGACTTTACCGTCCGCGAAAAAGACTAAATTAGATACATTACAAATTGAGCGGATTTGTCGCTTAAAAAAGTGTAAAACCGTCTGTAATCAGGCGGTTTTTTTGTCCCTATCTCGTTATAATGAGTATTAGAACTATAGTTGGGAGAACCGTTAGTGAAGAGAATTGAAGAGGCCTTGGCCTATATTCATGGTCGGCCAAAGGCTGGCAAAAAAGATAGCTTCACCCGTCTAGACGCCTTGATGACGGCTTTGGGTCATCCTGAAGACCGTCTGGCAGAAACGATTCACATTACTGGTACTAATGGAAAGGGGTCAGTTGCAACCATGGTGACGGCGGTCGCTAAGGAAGCGGACTTGCGCGTTGGGACCTTTACGTCACCATTTATTACTGACTTTCGGGAACGTTTTCAAATCAATGGGGAACTAATCACACCGGCTGACCTGATTTTTTATACTAATCAAGTCAAGGAGGCAACCGACCGGGTGGAGCAGGAGTCCTCTGGGCAGTTGACGCCAACTGAATTTGAAGTGGTGACGGCCATTATGTTCCTGTATTTCGCCGACCAAGACCTTGATTTGGCTGTGATTGAGGTAGGAATCGGTGGTCGCTTTGATTCTACCAATATTTTAAAGACGACCAAGGTGGCCGTAGTAACAACAGTGGCTTTGGACCATCAGGCAATGCTTGGCGACACCGTTGCCGCCATCGCCAGTCAAAAGGCTGGGATTATCAAGCCGGGGTCAAAAACAGTGATTGGGCCTGGTGTTACGGATGAGGCCAAAGAAGTGATTGAAGTGCAGGCCAAAGAGGTTGGCAGTCCGGTTTTGATGGCGCAGGTTGGGGCCTTTCATTCAGCTTTGGCGGGAAGCTTTCAAGCTGATAACACGGCGACCGCGGTGCTAGCCCTGAAAACTTGGCGTCCTGATTTGCAAGATGAGGTGATTCAAGCCGGATTGAACCAGGCTTTTTTGGCCGGACGTTTTGAACAAATTCAGCCAAAGATATACTTAGATGGGGCTCACAACCAGGCCGGCATTCAGGCCCTACACCAGTCAATTAAGGAAAATCTGGCTGGCCCAGTGACGGTCATTATTGGCTCTTTGGCCGATAAAAATGTTGATTTAGCTTTCTTGGAACTGGAAAACGATCCGCAAATTACGCTGGCCTTGGTACCCTTTGAGGGGGTTGCTGGCCGACCAGGCCTACAAAAAGATCAGGTGGACATAGCAAATCAGGACCTGATTTGGTACGATTCATTGGACCAGGCCCTCAGTGAAAATCAGGAGCAAACCGTTGTGATTACAGGGTCTTTGTACTTTATTAGTGATGTTAGGAGAGAATTATGCCAGAAAAAGTCTTAAGCCCTCGGCTAATTTTGAGTATTTTGGCAATTGCCTTACTTGGCTTTACGGATATTATGTTGGAAACGGCTTTGAACGTTTCCTTCCCAGCCTTGATGAAGCAATTGCATGTTGATTCAGCGACGGTCCAGTGGTTAACCTCAGGGGTCATCTTATTGACGTCGATGATTGTCATTATGTCGCCCTGGTTGAAGGCCCGGTTTAGTAACCGATCCCAGTTTATGGTGGCCGGGGTGGTGTCATTGATTGGAATTTTCATCGATGCGACTTCCAACCAATTTGGTCTCATCCTTTTTGGTCGCCTTCTGCAAGGTGTTGGAGCCGGCGTTGGCTTGCCCCTCATGAACAACGTCGTCTTTGAACAGGTTCCCGATAACCGCCGGGGGACGATGATTGGTTTAGCCTCCTTAATTGTTTCCTTTTCGCCGGCCTTGGGCCCTGCCTTTGGTGGTTTCTTAACGGCCTACTATGGCTGGCACATGATTTTCTGGGTAGTTTTGCCCATCCAGCTCTTTGCCCTAATCGTTGGTTGGTTCACCATTCAGCAAATTGATCCGCTTAAGAAAGCCCGCTTTGATTTGATTGGCTGGCTATTGTTGTCTTGCTTCTTTGTTGGTGGCTTAATCACGGTGGATCGCTTGTCTGGCCACGGTCTTTTCAATATTTTGAGTTTAACGGCTTTAGCAGTGATGTTAATTGGCATCTTCGGGTATTATTTCTATGCGCGAAAGGAAGAGGAACCACTGCTTTCACCAAAAATGTTTGCCCTGCCAATGTTCCGTCAGGCAGTCCTAGCGGCCGTCTTAATTCAGGTCGTTAACTTGACCTTTAACTACGCAATTCCAATGGGCCTGCAGTTGGTCTTGAAGCAGAGTTCAAGTGTCGCTGGTCTCTCGCTTTTCCCTGGCGCCATTGGCTTTGCTATTATGTCGATTATCTCTGGAAACCTGTACGACCGCTTCGGCCCTAAGTTGCCCAATGCGATTGGTCTTGGATTCATTGTTCTTGGCATGGTGTGGATTGTCTTGGTACCATTTACCGTCTGGTCGATGACGATTGCCTTTGTGATTACCCAACTAGGTGGTGGTTTCTGGTTTGGAAACAATATGACCAATGCCATTTCACACCTTGACCGAGTCTTTCACAGTGCTGGTAACTCAATCTTCTCAGCGGTTAATAATTACTCAGCCGCTGTTGGAATTGCCTTGGCTGCCTCAATTATTTCCATTTTCCAAAAGGGCGCAACGAATTTGTCTGCCGCAACGTTGAATGGTATTCAGTGGACTTACCGTTTTGATGTGATCCTGATTGCCCTGGCCGTCTACCTATCATTGAAGGTCATGAAGGATGCCGGTGATGGTCCAATGGTCATTAAGGACTAAAGACTCTTTGCTTTTTGGATAATTTTAACCTGATTTTTTCGTCTGATTGCTTGAAGGAGAATAGCAATATGATGAAAAATCAGGTTTTTAATTTTTACGAGGCCATCGGCGAGGACGGCCAAAAGAACAGCGAAATTTTTCAGCTGTATTTTCCCGAAAAATATCTTTTTTGGGAACTCGATTATGAGACAAAGGCTGATTTTATCGCTGAAAATCCCGGACCGAATCAGGCCCTGTTAATTGCGATGCACTTAGGAGTGGCCTTTGCGTCCGAACGTCGCCCAATCTTACTTTCTGCCCGGCATTCCAACATGGTTGGCGCTTTTGCAAAGGAAAAATTAGGAACGTTAAAGCAAGAACAACTTTTTCTGGCCCTCTTAAATACGCAATTGGACGTGATTGGTTGGGAAGTCGTCTTTGTTGGTACGTTGACAGAGGTGGCCGCTTCACCGCGGGAAATCTTTCAGCGGGCCCTGTTAGCCAATGCCTATGCGATTATTATTGCCCATAACCATCCGTCGGGAAATTTACGGCCTTCCGTTCAGGACAAACAATTTACGAGACGACTATACCATTTGGGGCAGGATTTAAACTTGCCACTCCTCGATGCCTTTATTGTGACCAAGGATGGCTATTGGTCGATGCAAGAGAATGGCCAATTGCTGGGTGGTGAAGTCGACGAAGCCACCGATTTTGTTTAGAAATTTCTTTCTTTCGCTCTCATGATAAACCGGTAAAAATGGTAAAATATTGTTAGTAATAGCACGAGAGGGGATCGAAAGATGACTGCAAAAATTGTGATGATTGGTGGGGGCTCGGGCTTGCCTGTCATTATTCACCCATTAATCCAACACGATGTTGATTTAACGGCAATCGTAACGGTTGCCGATGATGGTGGTTCTTCTGGTTTATTGCGCGACTACGTGAATATTATTCCACCTGGGGATATTCGTAATATCTTAGTAGCCATGTCAGAAGGGGACCAGGAACTATTAGATCTTTTCCAGTATCGCTTTAAGACTAATGATGCCTTCTTGGCTAAACATGCGGTTGGTAATTTGCTGATTGCGGCTTTGACGGAAATGACTGGTGATATTTCGGAGGCCATTGCCCGTTTGGCTAATTATTTAAAAATCAAGGGTCACGTCTTTCCTGTGGCAAAACAGCCACTGATTTTACATGCTCAAACGAAGGACGGTCAGCTTTTAGAGGGTGAAGCAGCTATTACGGCTGCTCACCAGTCCTTGGACCATGTTTGGGTAGAGCCAAATGAAGCAGGCGAAGAAATCGTGGCCAGTCCAGAGGCCATTGCAGCCATTTTAGATGCTGATTTAATCGTTTTTGGACCGGGATCGCTCTTTACATCAATCTTACCGAATGTTGTGGTGCCAGGTATTAAAGAGGCATTGCAAGAAACAAAGGCCAAGCAGGTTTACATCGCTAATATCATGACCCAAAAAGGGGAAACGGATTCTTATACCGATGCCGAACACTTAGCGGTCTTAAACCGCCATTTAGGTCAAAATTTGATTGACTATGTTTTAACGAATGATCAAGAGGTACCAGCAGATTTCGTTGATTACCAAAAGTGGGGCGAAATTTCCAAACAAGTTGCTCAAGATCCGGAGAAAATTAAACAAGCTGGGGCCAAGAGCATTTCCAAGGACTTCTTGGCCTTGCGTGATGCTGGGGCCTTTCACGATGGAGACAAGGTGGCCGACGTATTAGTTTCACTGACAGAGGAGTAAGATGTCTTACGCAGCAGAAGTAAAAAAAGAATTAACCGGTCGCACGGTTTCAGACGATGCTGCCAAATCAGAATTGGCTGCGCTTTTGCAGATGAATGGCGCTTCGACTTGGGGGATGAATCAAGAAGTCCAGGTTCAAACGGAAAATCCGGCCATTGCTCGTCGGATTTATACGTTGATTAAACAAATTTATCCGACGGCAGTGGTAGAAGTTCAAGTCAACCAGCGGGCCGCTTTATCTGATCGTAAGAAACTTTTGGTTGTTTTACAAAGTCAGGTTGATCAAATTTTAAAAGAGCTTGGTGTTGATCCATTGGGGATTGACCAGGAGGTTCCAGCTTGGTTATTGAATAGCCAAAAAAAACAGCAAGCCTTTTTGCGAGGGGCTTTTTTGGCTGCTGGTTCGGTGAACTCACCTGAGAAGGCCAATTACCATTTGGAAATTTACACCGGTCATGAGGAGTTAGCCGAACAACTGGTGGCTTTGATGACAAACTTTGACCTTCAGGTCAAGGTCACTCCTCGGCATTCTGGTTACATTGTTTATATGAAGCGGGCCGAGAAAATTGTTGATTTTCTAAAGTTAATTGGCGCTGTTCAAACCATGCTTCATTTTGCCGATATCCGGATTGCCCGCGATACTCGTAATTCGGTCAATCGGATGAATAATGCTGATGTGGCCAATATGCAGCGGACCGCTGTTGCAGCCAACAGCCAAGTTCAAGCGATTTTGACGATCCAAAAGGAAATCGGTGACCTTGATGAGTTGCCGGCTAAACTAGCTGATTTTGCCAGAGCCCGACTCGACCATCCTGATGGCTCCTTGGCTGAAATTGGCGATATTTTGGAAATTTCTAAATCAGGAGCTAACCATCGTATGCGTAAATTAGCAAAATTAGCTGATTTAATTCAATCCGGTGGCGACTTTGACTTGGATAACATTTAACTTGAAATCATTCGCCTTTATTTTAGTTTCTTGATAAAGTGCGTTACAATTATATTCTAAGAACACTACAAAGGAGTATTGCTATGTGGCCAGGAGTAATTGAACAAACCGCCAATGGGCGTGAATCCTATGACTTGCCTTCCCGTTTACTAAAGGACCGAATTATTTTGGTTCAAGGTGAGGTTGAGGATAGCATGGCAACATCAATTGTTGCCCAGCTACTCTTCTTGGAAGCCCAAGATCCTGAAAAAGAAATTGCAATGTATATCAACTCACCAGGTGGTTCTGTAACCGCTGGTTTGTCGATTACCGATACGATGAACTTCATCAAGGCCCCCGTGACAACGATTGTGATGGGATTGGCTGCTTCAATGGGAACCATCATTGCTGCCTCTGGTGAAAAGGGGCACCGTTTTATGTTGCCAAACGCCGAATATCTAATCCACCAACCAATGGGTGGGGCAGCCGGTGGTACACAGCAAACCGATATGGCTATTATTGCTGACCAGTTAACTAAGACACGTAAGAAGTTGAACAAAATTTTGGCTGACGGTTCAGGCAAGAGCTTAGATGAAATTGCTCATGATACGGAACGTGACTTCTGGATGTCTGCCGAAGAAACCTTAGAATACGGTTTGATTGATGGCATCATGGAGAAGGCTGGCGAAAAGCCAATTACTTTGAAAAAATAAGTAATTTAACCGGATTTTTTGACTAATTTTAGTGTATAATATTGTTAGAAAGTTAATTTGGAGGACGAAAATGAAAATTTTTGCTTACGGAATTCGTGACGATGAAAAGCCAGCTTTGGAAGATTGGGAAAAGAAGAACCCAGATGTAACGGTTGGTTACACGCAAGAATTATTGACGCCCGAAACTGCTCAATTGGCTAAGGGATCTGATTCAGCTGTTGTTTACCAACAGTTAGACTACACAAAGGAAACTTTGACTGCCTTGGCTGAAGTTGGGGTAAAGAACTTGTCTTTGCGTAACGTTGGAACTGACAATATTGATTTCGATGCTGCCAAGGAATTGGGCTTCAACGTGTCAAACGTCCCAGTTTACTCACCAAACGCCATTGCAGAACACTCAATGATTCAATTGTCTCGTTTGCTTCGTCGTACGAAGCCAATGGATGCTAAGGTTGCTAAGCATGACTTGCGTTGGGCACCAACCATTGGTCGCGAAATGCGCATGCAAACTGTTGGTGTTATCGGTACTGGTAACATCGGCCGTAAGGCAATCAATATCTTGAAGGGCTTCGGCGCTAAGGTCATTGCTTACGACAAGTTCCCAAACAAGGAATTGCAAGAAGAAGGATTGTACGTTGATTCATTGGATGACTTGTATGCACAAGCCGATGCCATTTCATTGTACGTTCCTGGTGTTCCTGAAAACCATCACTTGATTAACAAGGACAGCATCGCTAAGATGAAAGACGGCGTTGTCTTGGTTAACGTATCTCGTGGAAACTTGATGGACATCGATGCCGTTATTGATGGTTTGAACTCAGGTAAGGTTTCTGATTTTGCCATGGATGTTTATGAAGAAGAAGTTGGCTTGTTCAACGAAGACTGGTCAGGTAAGGAATTCCCTGATCCAAAGATTGCGGACTTGATTGCTCGCGACAACGTCTTGGTTACGCCACACATCGCCTTCTATACGACTAAGGCCGTTGACGAAATGGTTCACCAATCATTTGATGCCGCTGTTGCTTTTGCTAAGGGCGAAACACCAGCCATCGCTGTTAAGTTTTAATTGATTTTAGAAAGTTAGGAATAATGTTCCTAGCTTTTTTTATTTGTTTGCCATTCCAGTCAATTAAAAAAATTATCAGGAATAACTTTGTTTTCAATTCAAGATGTTGTTGATAAGCGGTTTATAGGAACTAAATTAGATTTTTATAATTGGGCAATTTAGTTGACCTTTTAATTAAAAGAGCGTATTATACTTTTAGCGATAAATAACTCGATTAATGGAGGTCGAAATGAAAGTTTTTGCTTATGGAATTCGTGACGACGAAGTACCAGCTTTGAAAAGCTGGCAAGAAGAAAATCCTACTGTTGAGGTTGATTACACGAACGAAGTGTTGACCGCTGATACAGTTGCTCTGGCTAAGGGAGCTAATTCTGTTGTAACTTTGCAGCTCGACCCTTATGGGGCAGATGTCTTAGAAGGCTTGGCTGATTTAGGCATCAAGAACCTATCTCTACGTAATGTCGGAACGGAAACAATTGATTTTGAAGCTGCTAAGCGTTTAGGCTTTAACCTTTCAAACGTTCCAGTTTATTCACCAAATGCCATTGCCGAACATGCGATGATTCAACTGTCTCGTTTGCTTCGCCGGACGAAGCCAATGGATGCAAAGGTTGCTAAGCACGACTTGCGCTGGGCACCAACGATTGGTCGCGAGGTCCGGATGCAAACTGTTGGTGTTATTGGTACTGGTAATATTGGTCGTAAGGCTATTAACATCTTGAAGGGTTTCGGTGCTAAGGTAATTGCTTACGACAAGTACCCAAACAAGGAGTTGCAAGAAGAGGGATTGTACGTTGATACTTTAGATGAACTCTTTGCTCAGGCCGATGCCATTTCATTGCACGTGCCAGGCGTTCCCGAAAACGTTCATTTAGTTAATGAAGAAAGTCTTGCCAAGATGAAGGATGGCGTTGTGATTGTTAATACATCACGAGGCAACCTGATCGATACGGATGCCGCCATTGCTGCCTTGGATTCTGGTAAGATTTCTGATTTGGCTTTGGATGTTTATGAAGAAGAAGTTGGCATCTTTGATCATGATTGGTCGCATGAAAAGTTGCCAGATGACAAGTTGGCTGATTTGATTACGCGTGACAACGTCTTAATCACGCCACACGTTGCCTTTTATACAACGAAAGCCATTCATGAGATGGTTTATCAATCAATGAGTGCTGCCGTTGCTTTTGCAAATGGTGAAACGCCAGATAACGCTTTAAAATATTAAGGATTCTAGCTCAAATTAGGAATAGTTTGAGCTTTTTTTGTGGGTTAAATTAGGTAAATTCCGAACATTGTGGTATTAGTTACATTTTTCACGTTATATTTTTGTGATTTAAAAGTGAAATAATAATGATTATAAACAAGTAAAAGTCTATTAAATTAGGATGAGAGGCGCAAGAAATCCTGTAACGGTCTTCACAATTTCAAACAGACCTGTTATACTATTTTATGCAATATAAAAACTTCACAATTACGAAACGTGAAGCGGAGGAAAAAATATGACAACAACAGAACAATTTTCCGGTAAAACGCCATTGGGCGTGAAGGACTTTTTCTTTAAGGTTCTTTCCGGATCTGCTCAAGGAATCTTAATTGGTGTGTTACCATCAGCCGTGATGAAGTACATCATCCAATTCTCAGGTTTGGGAAAGACAACCCTTGGGGCTGATTACTCAGCAATTTTGACACTCTTTACTTCAATGATTCCATTCTTAATCGGAATGGCCGTGGCCATGAACTTCAAGATGAAGGCTCTTGATACGGGGGTTGTGGCACTGGCAACAGTTGCTGCATCAAACTCAATTCAATGGGCAATGGTTAAGGCGGGTACGGTACAACCCGTTTCTGGTAAGACGTTGGCTGTTCCAACGCGGCTCTTTGTTGCTAACGGCGCTGGTGATGTGATCAATGCGATGTTGGTTGCTGGTCTAGCTGTTTTGGCTATTTGGCTGGTTGACCGCTATCTGGCCGGTTTTGGCTCAGTAGCGATTATCTTGTCACCAATTATTGTTGCTGGTGGCGTTGGTTTGTTTGGTAAGGTGATTGCACCTTACGTTGCCCGAATTACGACTTGGATTGGGGATATGGTGGAAGTCTTCACCAAGTTAGCCCCATTGCCAATGGCTATCTTGATTGGAATGGCTTTTGCCGTGATTATCATCACGCCGATTTCAACAGTTGGAATTGCCTTGGCCATTAACTTGCACGGAATGGCTTCTGGTGCCGCAGCCATGGGTGTGGTTGCAACAACCATCATTTTGCTTTTGAACTCATGGAAGGTGAACAAGAAGGGGACAACGGTTGCTATCTTCTTGGGAGCGATGAAGGGAATGATGCCTTCGATCTTTAAGAAGCCTGTGATGATTTTGTCCTTCATGTTTGCGGGGGCATTATCAAGTATCGCAGTGGCACTCTTTGACATCCAAGGAACACCAACAACGGCCGGCTTTGGTTACATTGGTTTGGTTTCACCATTACAATCAATGATTAAGGATGCTGCCGTACCAAGTTCAGTCATGAATAACTTTATCTCACCAATTGTTGGGCTATTGGCCTGGGTAGTTATTCCGGTTGTGGTAGGTTTGTTGACTCAATTTATTTTCGTTAAGGTTTTGCACCTCTTTGACCCAGAGGATTTGAAGCAAGAACTCTAAAATTAGCATGAAATTGGACCGCAAGGTCCTTTTTTTCTTGCCTTTTAAGGGGAGTTTCGTTAGAATATTATGGTATCTTTTTTCAACCTTTCGATAAATATAAAGAAATAAAATCGGATAAAAAGCTGACATCGTTCGGCTTTTTTATTATATTAAAATGATTATGAGGAAATATAGTCAGAATGTCCGAAGGTATGCTAGAATAGTAATGTTGAATTTTAATCTAAATTGGAGGGCCACTCATGGCAGAAGAAGAAAAGTTGAACAGAGGATTTGGCCTCTGGTCATCGTTAGCATTAGTGATCGGAACCATCATCGGTTCTGGGATTTTCTTTAAGCAGGGATCCGTCCTGCAAACCGCAGGTGACACGAATACTGCCCTTTGGGCCTGGTTGGCGGGAGGAATTCTGACCTTAACTGCCGGCATGACAGTAGCCGAAGTTGGTTCACAAATGGCAGAAACCGGTGGGATTTATTCTTATTTGACCCATCTATATGGCAAAACAACCGGCTACTTGGCTGGTTGGATGCAGGTAATTTTCTATGGCCCAGCAATGATGGGGGCGATTTCTGCCTACTTTGGTGTTTTATTTGTTTCTCTGTTTGGCTTAAAGAGTGTCTGGGCATTACCTGCTGGAATGGTGGCCCTCGCTTTGGTTGGCCTGTTAAATTCCATTCCAAACCATTTCTCAGCTGGCTTCCAGGTTTTAACAACTGTGATTAAGATGCTGCCGATTATTGCCTTGATTATTTTCGGTCTTTTCTTTGGGAAGCATGATGCCTTAGGTCAGATGGTGACGACCATGTCGCACTCAAGTGCTGGTGGTTTTGGAGTCGCCGTTTTGGCCACTCTCTTTGCCTATGATGGCTGGGTGACATTGGCAAATATTTCTGGTGAAATCAGAAATCCGCAAAAGGTTTTGCCAAAGGCAATTATTACTGGAATCTTAATTGTCATTGTCGCTTATATGGGGATTTCTTATGGGGCCTATCGTTCATTAACTGCTAATGAAATTGTTGCTCTAGGTGAAAATACCACATTGAAGATGGCCACGAATGCCTTTGGTTATTGGGGCGGTCGTGTCTTGTCGGTGGCGGTTTTGATTTCGTTAATCGGTACTTTGAATGGGAAGGTTGTCTCGTTTCCACGAATTTTGTATGTGATGGCTAAAAAAGGCGATTTTCCTTTTGCTAAGACTTTTGCTACAATCAATCACAAGTCCAAGACGCCGAATGCCGCAATTTGGCTAATGATTGTCATTGCTTACCTGATGATGGCCTTGACTAATCCTGACCAATTATCGGATTACGCGATCTTCGTGACTTTCTTGTTTTACATCTTGGTTTTTATCGGTGCCTTTAAATTGCGCCGACAAGATCCAAATGGACTGAAAAGAACTTTCTCAATGCCGTTGTACCCAATCATCCCAATTGTGGCTATCTTGGGTTCACTCTACGTTGAGATTTCTGAAATTATTAACGATTTGCATGGAATCGGAATTTCGGTTATCATAGTTCTAGCTGGTTTGCCACTTTACTGGTGGCTAAATCGAAAGAAATGACACTTAGATAAACGCGAATTTCTCGAAATCGAGTAGTTCTTATACAAAACATAGTGTGTTTGTATATTTTCCTGACGAACGTTACGGAAGCGTTATCTGCTTTAATATTCGTGTAATATTGATTGGGGAAAATAATAACCATGATGTTTAATAAAGTTTTACTTACAAGTATGGCCGTAGCCGGTTTAGCACTGACTGCCGCCAACACACAATTTAATAAAGGAAAATCAACCTCTGACCAAGCGGTCAAGGTTACTGACTCAGTGAACACCAAGAAGGTTTCTACTGCCGTTTCATCTGTTGATAATCTCAAGAGCTTGGAAAATACTGCAGCTAGCCAGACTGTTGCTTCATCTGATGATGACACTGCCAGTGCATCTGACGACACATCCAACAGTCAAAGCCAAGTGACTTCGTTGTCGGCAACGACAACTCAGGCAGCGCAAGCTACGCCTGTGGCCACTTCAACTGCTGCCCAAGCTTCATCGACAAGCACGGCAGCTGCATCAACTTCTTCCGCATCAACAGCAACGACATCAGCAGCTTCAACAGCTTCTGGTGACATTAACTGGTTGATTTCTCGTGAATCAGGTGGAAACGTGAATGCACAAAACGGACAATTCTACGGTATTGGACAATTGTCTCCAGCGGCCTATGCAACTTATGTACCTGGCCAAAACTACCAAGGTAATTATGCCGTCCAATTACAGGCTATGCAGGCTTATATTGCTGCCCGCTATGGTTCTGTAGCAAATGCTATTAGCCATTTCCAAAGTAATGGTTGGTACTAAGCTTTAAAAATCGGAAAACAAAAGGGCCCCGTCAAGGGGTCCTTTTTTGCTCGAAAGAAGGCCTAATCGTGTATAATAGGGACTAAGGAAATAAAAAAGGAAGACAGATATGCCCCTTAATTTTTTAAAGCCCACCTATACGGTTGAATCCGTTTATAACTTATCGGTGGCGGAGTTAAAAGACCAAGGCATCAAGGCCGTGTTAACAGACTTAGATAATACGTTGCTGGCTTGGAATAACCCCAATGGGACACCAGAATTGCATGCCTGGTTAAAGGAAATTAAAGCAGCCGGAATCGAGGTTGTGGTCGTTTCAAATAACACCTGGGATCGGGTCGAAAAGGCCGTTTCTGGTTTAGAAGTCGATTATGTAGCCTGGTCTTTGAAACCGATGCCACGTGGCATTTTGAAGGTCCTTAAGAAGCAGGGTTTGCAAAAAGAGAATGTGTTGATGGTTGGCGACCAAATGTTAACTGATGTTTGGGCAGCCCACTTGGCTGGTGTTAAATCAGTTTTGGTCAAGCAATTGGTCGAATCAGATATGTGGCAAACTTGGCTTAACCGATCACTGGAAAAGCTAGCTAAAAAGCTGATTTATAGTCAAAAACACCCGCTAATCTGGCACGCAACTTTCAAGGAAGCTGTTTTTGCTAGGGAAAATGATAAAAATTAATGACAGAAAAAGAATTTGAGCAAGAACAAGTGCAAACGATTGCAACGGATGAAGAGGTTCAAGAAGCTTTGGCTGAGGGATTATACTGCATTGGTTGTGGCGCTAAAATGCAAATTGATCATAAGGAAGAGGCTGGCTTTTTGCCCCTTTCTGCCTTGAAGAAGCAATTAATGGCCGAAGAATTACTGTGCCAACGTTGCTTCCGTTTGCGTCATTATAATGAAATTCAACCCGTTGAATTAACGGATGATGACTTTGCGAATTTGCTTCACCAGGTTTCTAAGACGAAGTCGTTGATTGTCTATGTCTTGGATTTGTTTGATTTTTCAGGATCAACGATTCCTGGATTGCCACGTTTTGTTGGCCAAGATAATCCAATTTTGGTCCTTGCTAACAAGGTTGACCT
Organism: Fructobacillus evanidus; assembly: GCF_963580165.1. Classification (NCBI taxonomy): domain Bacteria; kingdom Bacillati; phylum Bacillota; class Bacilli; order Lactobacillales; family Lactobacillaceae; genus Fructobacillus; species Fructobacillus evanidus. The sequence goes on along the minus strand of NZ_CAUZLM010000005.1, from coordinate 23,301 downwards.
GCTACCGAAATCCTTAAAAGATCATAAGTTAAAGCATTGGGTCCAAGGACAGCTGAAAGAACAGGGAATTAACCCGGTTGGGATTGAGCTTGTTTCTGCTGCCCACCCAAAGAATTTGGATCAAATTTTAGATAAAATTGATACACTGCGGGCTGGTCGTGATGTTTACGTCGTTGGGACAACCAATGTTGGTAAATCAACTTTGATTAACCAAATTATTAAGTCGAAAACAGGCGTCCAAGAACTAATTACGACTTCACGTTTCCCAGGAACGACTCTAGATCAGATTGCCATTCCGTTAGATGATGGGCAGTCTTTGATCGACACTCCCGGGATTATTAAAAAAGATCAGTATGCTCATTTTGTGACTGAAAAAGATTTAAAGTATGTGTTGCCAAAGGCTGAGATTAAGGCCCGGACTTATCAATTAAATCCGGATCAGACGCTTTTCTTTGGGGCCTTAGCGCGCTTTGATTTAGTGACTGGTCCTGCGGACGGAGCAAAAGCAGCCGTTACGGCCTACTTTGAAAATAATCTAATGATTCACCGTACGAAGCGTCAGGGTGCAGATGATTTCTACACAAAGCACAAGGGACAACTATTGACACCGGCACCAGCTGATGACAATGTTGCCTTTGCTAAATACGAATTTAAAATTAACGAAAAGACGGACTTGGTCTATGCTGGTTTGGGCTTTATTACCCTGCCAGCTGGGATTCACGTTCAGGCCTATGCTCCTAAGGGAGTGGGGGTCTTCTTACGAAAGGCAATGATTTAATGCAAAATTTAACTGGAAAACAAAAACGCTACTTGCGGTCACAAGCAAATGGACTAACACCAATCTTCTCTGTTGGGAAAGCTGGAGCTAACCAGGAATGGTTGGCAGAAGTCAAAAAGGCGTTGGCTAAGCGTGAGCTGATTAAGGTCAACTTGCAGCAGGGAAGCGACTGGTCAGCCAAGGACTTGGCTGCCTTTATTGAAGAAGAATCAACGGTGACGGTTGCCCAGGTGATTGGAAAGACTTTGGTCTTGTACGAACCTGCAACCGATGCCAAGTATGTCAAGTATTCAGTTGAAGTGGAAAAGATTCGTTAGACAGAGGACTTTTCCACTAAATTTTGTGAAGAGGGGGGAACAGATGACAGCTTTTGAAGAAGAGTTGCATGCAGTTGAAAAAAAGGTTTCGGCCCAGCTTTCAGATGGCCGGTTCCAACATTGCTTACGCGTTTCAGATTATGCCCGTAAGTTGGCTCAAGAAAATGGTGTCGATGAAAACCAAGCGGCCTTGGCCGGTTTGGTTCACGATTATGCCAAAGAACGGCCTGCTGAGGACTTTTTGACAGCCATTGATCGTTTTCACTTGGATCCTGATTTGAAAAATTGGAGTCGCGCTATTTGGCACGGTGTTGTTGGGGCAGAAATGATTCAAGATGAGCTGGGGATTGATGATCCAGCCATTTTGGATGCGGTTCGGTTGCACACAACTGGAGAAGGTGTTGAGATGCCGACTTTAGCTAAGATTGTTTTCATGGCCGATTACTTGGAAACTGGTCGTGATTTTCCTGGCGTTAAAGAAGCCCGAGAAATCACGGATAAGTCCTTGGACCGGGGTGTCTTTTATCAATTACAGCACACCCTCTCGTTTTTGGCCGAGAATGGTAACGTGATCTATCCCAAGACCTTCACCAGTTATAATGACTGGGCTCGTCATTTTGCAGAATAAGAAGGAGTTTACATGACAATCATCAATTCAAAGGATTTGTTGCAAACAGTCGTTTCCGCCATTGATAGCAAGCATGGTGATCGTATCACCGCCTTAGATATGCAAAAGGTGTCCTTGCTGGCCGACTACTTTGTGATTGCATCGGCGGGTTCTAGCCGTCAGGTGCAAGCGATTGTTCGTGAAGTCAAGGAAGAAGTTCAAAAGGCCGGGGGACAGGTACTCAATATTGAGGGCTATGACCGTGCCGAATGGGTTTCATTAGACCTTGGTGATATTATTGTCCATGTTTTTGATGAAGAGTCTCGTGATTTCTACCACCTGGACCGTCTCTGGTTCGATGCTGAAAATGTCGACTTAACGAATTACCTCGCAGAAGAAGTATATTAATTAATCAGTAAGATATCTGGCTGGGGGTTGGTCTGTTATAGACTAGCCACCAGCCAATGTTGTTTAAGTGAGAAAAAGATGACTGACGAAAATAATGCACCATACCAAACCTTTGCTAGCCTCTATGACAACCTCTTCGATGGTGATTTGTACGTGGACTGGCAGCACTTTGTTGAAGACCGTCTGCCCGCTAGTAAAATCCTTGATTTGGGTGGTGGCGCTGGTCGCCTGGCTGTTTTACTGGCAAAAAGGGGCTTTACGGTTGATCTCTTAGATATGGCACCCGCCATGCTCTCCTTGGCGCAAAAGCATGCCGAAGAGGCGAATGTTGACCTACGTTTGTTGGAGGCCGATATTCGCGATTTTTCAGATTGGGAAGAACAGTATCCAGCCATTGTTTCCTTTGCGGATACCTTTAATTACTTGCCTGGGAAAGCTGATTTTCAAGCGGGCCTTAAGCAGGTCTACGATCACTTGGAACCCGGTGGCACCTTCTTATTTGATGTGATTACGCCCTACCAAGTTAACGTTTTGTATGATAATTACTGCTACAACAATGATGATGACCCGGATCAAATCTTTATGTGGACTAGTTTTCCTGGTGAAGAAAAGAATTCCGTTGATCATGATTTAAAGTTCTTTTTGTACAATGAGGGCATCGACGCCTTTAACTTAGTGCGGGAAGTCCATCATGAGCAGACTTACGACCTGGCCTACTACCAAAAGGCCCTGCGCAAGGCTGGCTTTGACCAAGTGGAAATCAGTGCTGATTTTGGCCGTAAAACGGCCGATGATCAAGACGATCGCTGGTTCTTTGTGGCCCATAAAGGAGGAGAATCATGAAAGCAGTCGGCATTATTGCAGAGTATAACCCCTTCCATAACGGCCACGCCTATCACATCAAAAAAGCCAAAGAGCTAACGAATGCTGATTTAGCAGTCGTGGTGATGTCTGGCAACTTTGTCCAGCGTGGTGAACCAGCTATTCTGGATAAATGGGAGCGGACCAAGCTGGCTTTGGCAGCAGGTGCTGATTTGGTGGTTGAATTACCGGTCTTTTATGCGGTGCAACCTGGCCACTTGTTTGCGGCTGGCGCCATTCAAATTTTGCAAGCGCTGGGCGTCAAAGACCTTGTTTTTGGTTCGGAACATCCGGAAGTTGACTTTCTTGATTTGGCCAAGCAGGCCTTGGCTATCGAAAGTGAAGGGCAGTTTACTGACCGGACGCAGACCTATGCTTCGGCCTATGCCCAGCAGCTAGAAGAGCGAACTGGTTTCAAAATGGAAGATCCAAATGATATTTTGGCATTTTCCTATGCCAAGGCCGTGGTTGCGAGTGGTCAAGCGATGCAATTGCACCCAATTGGTCGGTTGGAAGCGGGCTACCATGATCAGACCTTTGAGGAGGGGCAGACAATTGCTTCGGCCTCTTCAATTCGACTTGCTCTTCACAAGGGCAGGTTTGAAAAAATTAGGCCGGTGGTTTCGGACCAAGCCTTTGAGGCTTTATCGACAAAGCCAACTGCTTTAGCCTTTGAAAAGCCTTTCTTTGAGTTGCTCCGCTATCGTCTGTTGACCGACACAGTTGGGCAATTGGGCCAGGTTTACCAAATGGCCGAGGGCTTGGAACACCGATTAGCCGGAGTGGCTTCGGCCGTTGAAGGACCGCAGTCCTACCAGTCTTTTATCAAATCAGTCAAGACCAAGCGCTACACCTTTGCCCGAATCCAACGAACGTTGTTGTACACACTTTTGAATATTAAAGTCGATCAAATGCAGGCTGCCATGGCGGATTCTTACATTCGTTTGCTCGGCTTTAATGATTTGGGGCAGGCCTATTTGAGTGAGGTCAAGCGGACGGCAACGCTACCAATTATTTCGCGAGTTGATATGTCACTAGCGAAAGCTAATTTACGATTAGATTATAAGGCCGGCCAAATCTGGCAGGTGCTGGCTGGTCAAACCCACGCCAGGCAGGGCCAAGACGTTGGTCGTAAGCCAATTTATCAAAGTCAGGAGTAAAATGATGAAGTACGCCAAACAACAATTAGCCAAGTTTCAACAAAGCCCATTAGTAATTGATGAAAAATTAGACCTACAATATTTGATTGATGAGCGTTTTTCTGATTTAATTATTAAGGCGCCATTCGTGCAGGTCAAGGGGACCATTAAAACACTATCAAACGAAGACATCGTTTTGTCTGCCAGTGTTCATGCTGATTTAATCCTGCCATCATCACGGTCACTTGCACCGGTTGATTGGTCAACCGATGTTGATGTCCATGAAACCTATGTGGCTGATGAAGAACGGTTACAACGTTTTGATGAGGATGAGGCAGTTTTCGTCTTAGAAGAAAACAGCCTGGACTTGGATTCGGTTATCTTAGATAATTTGGTAGCCGTTTTGCCAAGTCAAATTTTGACCGCAGAAGAAGCCGCAGGGTCAGACCTGCCAACTGGTCAAGACTGGCAAGTCATCTCGGAAGAGGACTTTGCCAAACAAGAGCAAGAAAAGAAAGAAGAAACAACAGATGAGAAACAGGCTCTTGATCCCCGCCTGTCAAAACTGGATGATTTCTTTAAAAAATGAGAAAATTTTGACGTTTATGGTAGAATAAGATTAAAACTTATTCATTTTTGTTCGATTGCGCTTGAGCTATTGAGCATCCAGGGACGTCGTGAGGGAAAATATGAGTCGGATTTTAATTGTAGAAGATGAAGAAAACTTGGCGAAGTTCGTCAGTTTAGAGCTAAAGCACGAAGGCTATGACGTGGAAACGGTCTTAAATGGTCGTGAGGGCTTGGACAAGGCTCTAAACGAGGACTTCGACCTGATTTTGCTTGATTTGATGTTGCCAGAATTAAATGGTTTTGAAGTAGCTCGCCGCTTGCGTGAAGTCAAGAAGACGCCAATCATTATGATGACGGCGCGTGACTCCGTGATTGATCGAGTTTCAGGTTTGGATTATGGGGCTGATGACTACGTTGTCAAGCCATTTGCCATTGAAGAACTTTTGGCCCGCGTGCGGTCACTTTTGCGTCGAATTGATATTGAACAAAACCCAGCAGATAAGTCACCTTCGATTATCCGCTTTAAGAACCTGCAACTGGAAAAAGAAAATCGGATTGCCCGTCGCGATGATCAAGTGATTAACTTGACGAAGCGTGAATACGATTTGCTGTTGCTGCTGGTGGAAAATATTAATGTTGTTCAGTCACGGGAAAAGTTACTGAAAGAAGTTTGGGGCTTTGACACACAAATCGAAACGAACGTTGTCGATGTTTATATCCGTTACTTGCGTAATAAGTTGGATGACCCAGAATCAAAGACTTCTTATATCCAGACTGTCCGTGGAACGGGCTATGTAATGCGGAGCTAAGATGAAAGCAAGCAAGCAGAAAACAAAAGATGTCTCACCGACCCTTTCAATCCAGACGTTATTGACGCTGGCCTTGTCGGTGGGCTTTTTACTATTATTAGCCGTGATTTTGTTTTGTCTGGATCTGATTTTAGGGCCGAATATTCACGGTGAGACCATTGAAAAGCTGAGCCATTGGTGGGCTTTTCTAGTCATTGTTGCCGTGATTTGGACGATTTGTTTGTCTTGGATTTTGGCTCAATTTTTGGTGCGCCCAGTTAAAAAGTTACAAGAAACGATGCTGGCCTTTGAAGAGGACCCTGTGACAGATGACCGAGTCAAGCCGGTCGCCTACAATAAGGAGCTCAATGACTTGGGGCAGGTGCAAAACGAGACGATGGATAAGGTCCAAGGCCTTATCCATGCTCAGCAGGATTTTGTCTCAGATGTCTCGCATGAATTGCGGACGCCAGTGGCCATCGTTAAGGGGCATTTGGAGCTGTTGGAACGCTGGGGGAAGGATGACCCAGAGGTATTAGAAGATTCCATTCACTCTTCATTGTCTGAAATTTCGCGGATGGAAACCTTGGTCAACGAAATGTTGATGTTAACCCGAGCTGAAAACTTAACGGTTAGCAGCCAGCCCGAAAAGACTGAGGTAACGCCTGTTTTGGAACGGGTTTACCACGACTTGCAGATGGTCCATCCTGATTTTTCTTGGACATTGGACAATGCCTTGGGGGCTCCGGCCGAAGTGGCAGTGCGTTCGGATCATTTGGAACAACTGCTCATTATTTTGATTGATAATGCTCTGAAGTACTCAACTGACCGGAAGGAGATTCACCTAGCTTTGGCCGAATCCGGTTCTTGGGTCGATATTGGCGTTCAAGATTTTGGTCAGGGCATTGCTGCTGAGGATTTAGATCGCGTTTTTGACCGCTTTTACCGTGTCGATAAAGCCCGGGTACACCAAACTGGTGGCAATGGTTTGGGCTTGAGTATCGTGAAAAAGATGGTTGCTGCCTATGGTGGCCAAGTTCAGGTTGAATCAGCGCTTGGATCCGGTTCGGTTTTCCGGCTGCGCTTCCCGCTGGTTAAGGAAACAGATGATCATCAAAAAGACTGATTGGCTGAATGGCTGTCAATTTCCAATTTGGGGATTTGTAGCGTATCGACTAACCGGTCCTTTTTTATTTGGTTCAACCAGTTTTCAGAAAAGACAGTTTTTCGCGAACATTCTTGTTATAATGGTCAAGACTAATTAAATTATTAAAAGAGGAATTTTTTCATGAAATCAGCAAAGCGGACATTCACGATTTTGTTTGTCCTGTTAGATATTTACTTGATGACCGGTGGTTACGGCGTTCATGGCCGGATGTATCGGTTTGTTTCGACACCAATTGCTCACATTTTGACGGAATTATCCAAGTGGGTTGGTGGTGTCAACGCTATTGGTTGGGCGATTATCATTTTAACGGCGATTATTCGTTTGATTTTGTTGCCAATCTTTGTCAACCAACAAATCAACACAACGAAATCAACATTAAAGATGCAAAAGTTGCGCCCCGAATTGGAGAAGGTTCAAGCGGCTGTTAAGAGCGCCAAGACGCCAGAAGAACAGCAAGCAGCTTCAATGGCTTCCATGTCTTTGTACCGTGAAAATGGTGTTTCCATGACCGGTGGGATTTCTTGGTTGACGATGGCGATTCAATTGCCAATTTTCTCTGGTTTGTACCTGGCCATCCAACACGCCGATGGCTTGAAGACGGCTACTTTCTTCGGTTTGCCTTTGTCAAAGCCTGAAATTTTGCTGTCATTGGTCGTTTTTGTCATCTATGCCGCCCAAGCATACCTGTCATTGATTCATATGCCAGCCGAACAGAAGAAGACGTCCGGACAAATGATGTGGATTTCACCAGTAATGATTGCTGGGATTACCCTGATTTCATCCGGAGCCTTGGGACTCTACTTTATTGTTGGTGGAATTACCGTTGTTTTGCAAGCATTCATCGTGCATTTGATGTATGCTAAGTTGGAGGACGACGTGAACAAGAACTTTGTCCTCAAGAAGGGGGCCGATGATTTGTTGCACCAACCGGCTTCTGCAGTCTTCGGACAAAATCAGAACCGGGTTCGCCCTGAAGACTTGCGCCCACGTGACGTTACAAATGACGACAAGGGTCAACAATCTGGTCAACGAAATGCCGGTAAGCAACAGCGCCGGAACGAGAAGTAATTAATAAAGGACATATAATGGAACGAATTTTATCCAAACAAAACGCCAAGGTGAAAGCCTGGGCCAAGTTAGCCACAAAAAAAGGACGACTTGAGCAAAAAACTTACTTGCTTGATGGTTGGCACCTAGTGCAGGAAGCTATCAAGGCGGGAGCAAAGTTCCACGCTATCATGGCCACTGAAGAGCAGATGGCCGAACATTTGCCAGATGTTCCTCATGGTGTACCTGCTTTTGAAATTTCAAAGGAAGTTGCTGCCCATATTGCTGGGTCAAAGACGCCACAGGGAATCTTTGCTGAAGTAACCTTACCCGAAAAGACTTTTGACCCTGCCTATGTCCACGATGGACTTTGGCTCTTCTTGGATGCTATCCAAGATCCAGGTAACGTTGGAACCTTAATTCGAACAGCGGATGCTGCTGGCTTTAAGGGAGTTGTTTTGGGTCAGGATACTGCTGATGCTTATGCACCAAAGGTTGTTCGTGCCATGCAGGGATCACACTTCCATTTGGAAGTTTTGCAGGGCGACTTAAATGACTGGATTGCTGCCTTTGAAAACAATAACTTGCCTGTTTACGGTTCCGAATTGAATGAGGAAGCCAAGCCATACCAAGAAATTCAAGGTTTGTCAGCGGGTGCCTTAATTGTTGGAAATGAAGGCCAGGGCATTAACCCTGAATTAGCCAAGAAGACAACGGCTAACCTCTATATTCCAATCTTGGGTCAAGCAGAATCGTTGAACGTTGCTGTGGCTGGCGGAATCTTGATGTTCCGGCTGAGCCTTGGAAATTAGGACAAGTTCTGCTATACTAAGAGATATGAAATAGCGAGTGGAGGCGGTCATTGTGACGAATATTCTCACCATCCTTTTGCTGGTTGTCGGTTTTCTGTTAGTCGTGACAGTCATGATGCAGCCAAGCAAACAACAGGATGCTTTGTCAGCTTTGTCTGGTGGAGCAGCCGATTTATTTACCGAGCGAAAGTCACGCGGCTTTGAAGCCGTGTTGCGTCGGGCAACAACCATTTTGGGAGCCATCTGGTTCATTATTGCCTTGGCCTTGATGTATATTGCCGCTCATTAATTGAAAGGTCAGTTTACTTTTTTGTAGACTGATTTTTTATTTACCATTTTTAGGAGAACATTAAGAAAATAATGGAATTAAAACAATTAAAAGAACAAATTGCGGGCTTTTTGAAGGCCAATTCAACCCAGGCTTTTACCGCACAAAATTTGGCTGATGGTCTGCGCATGAATGATGCAACCGGCTATAGACAGGTAGTTGGCGTGTTGGACCAAATGGTCGTTTCTAAGACGGCTAAGCAGGTGGGCGATGCCTATCAATACCAAGCCGTAAGCGGTGAAATTGAAGGGGAATTCAAGGCTAACGATAAGGGCTTTGGCTTTGTTCGCTACGATGAAAACTTACCCGACTACTTTATTGCCCCTGATAATACTGGACAGGCAATGCAAGGGGATACTGTCCGCGTTTCGATGGTGAAGCCGGCACAGTCTGAGGACCGTGGTCCTGAAGGTCGCGTTGAAGAAATTATTGACCATGCCTACCAACGCCTTGTTGGCATTTATACGGCAGGGTCGCAACAAGAAGGGGCCCTGGGCCAAATTCGGTTAAACGATAAGAAGGCCGGTTCTTACCAGGTCTTGGTGCAAAAAGCCAAAGATGGCTTAGACTTGCACGATGGCCAGGTAGTGGTGGCAGAAGTCGACCGCTTTGCCGACCGTGTTCACCCTAAGCAACTCTTAGTTTCCGTGACCCAGATTTTGGGTTATGAAAACGAACCTGGCATGGATATCATGCAAATTGTGGAAAATAAGAAGGTACCGAACCATTTCCCTGATGAAGTTATGGCTGAGGCCGATGCCATTCCAAATGAAGTTTTGGAAGAAGATTATCAGGGCCGTCAGGATATTACTGACCAACCGTTGGTAACGATTGATGGCGCCGATACCAAGGATATTGACGATGCCGTCGTGGTCTGGAAAAAGGATAACGGCAACTATCACCTTGGTGTCCATATTGCGGATGTTTCCCACTATGTGCGTCCTGGTTCAGCCATCGATAAGGAGGCTTACAACCGGGGAACGTCTGTTTATTTGACGGACCGAGTGATTCCAATGTTGCCGCAAAAGTTGTCAAACGGGATTGCTTCCTTGAACCCAGACGTCAACCGCTTGGCTATGTCCGTTGAAATGGAAATTAACCGTGAAGGCCAGGTTGTTAAGCATGAAATTAAGCAATCAGTCATTCGTTCTCATGCACGAATGACCTATACGGCCGTGAACGAAATTTTGGCCGGGGATGATCAGACCCGAGAAGAGTACAGTGGTTTGGCTGACATGTTTGATCAAATGGGTGAGTTACACCAAATTTTGTATCAAAAGCGTGTTCGCCGTGGTGCCATTGAATTCGATACACCAGAAGCCTCGATCGTCGTTGATGAAAATGGGAAGGCGATTGACGTGGTTGTTCGCGAACGAGGAACAGCCGAACGAATGATTGAATCATTTATGTTGGCGGCCAATGAAACTGTGGCGGAACACTATGACCGTCTGAAGGTACCGTTCCTTTATCGAATCCACGAAGTGCCTGATGAAGAACGAGCACAGTCCTTCTTCGAGTTTAGTAAGGCTTTGGGACATCCTGTTAAGGGTGATCCGGCTAAGGTCACGCCGATGATGTTGCAGACCTTGATGGACCAAGTTAAGGATGATCCAGCAGAGCAAATGATTTCAACGATGATGCTGCGAGCAATGAAGCAGGCCAAGTATTCACCAGAACCACTGGGTCACTTTGGTCTGGGTGCTGATTACTATACGCACTACACGTCACCAATTCGTCGTTATCCTGATTTGACGGTCCACCGCTTAATTAAGTGGTATGCCAAGAACGGAACGGGTGCTGAAGCGCAAGAAAAGTATGCCTCTTCACTGGGACAAATCGGAATTGATACCTCAACCCGTGAACGTCGGGCCATCGATACGGAGCGCTTAGTCGACTCGATGAAGAAGGCTGAGTACATGGAAGACAAGGTTGGCATGGAATTTGATGGTGTCGTGAATGCCGCCCTTAAGTTTGGCCTCTTTGTTTCCTTGGAAAACACGGTCGAAGGACTGGTTCATATCTCAAACCTCACGGATGATCACTATGAATACGATGAAAAGCATGCTGCTTTAATTGGCCGGTCAAAGCACCATATTTTCCAAATTGGGCAAAAGGTTAAAATTAAGGTCATTCGTGCCAACAAGGAAGAATCAACGGTTGACTTTGTTCTCTTAAATCCTGAAGAGGCACCAACGACTGATATTCGAGTACCACAACAAAACCAGGGCAAGTTTGGCCGTGACCGTAATGGTCGTGGCAACCGTCGTGGTGGACAAAATAAGGATGCGGGTCATGGAAATGGCTCGAACCAGAAGTCCAACGGTCATGGTTCAAATAACCGTTCCGGTAACCGTCACCATGGCGGACAGGACGGTCAGAAGACGGCTGGTAGCCAACAACGCAATCATGGTGGTAATCGTGGTGCTAGTGGTCATAACTCGAGTCGATCAGCTAAACCAGGCCAGAAAAAGAATGGCTCAAGTAACGGTAAGCACCAATTTAAGGTTAACCATCGAAAGTAAGCAGTTTTAAAACTTGCAGAAGGGAAGCCGGATGGCCAAAAAGAAAATTAAAGACGATCCAGCCCTGGCGCAGAACCGCAAGGCTCGCTTTAACTATGCGATTGAAGAAACCCTGGAAGCAGGAGTTGTGTTGACTGGAACCGAGATTAAATCAGTTCGAGCCGGTCAAATTACGATTGGGGATGGCTTTGTGACGATTAATAACGGACAAGCAATCCTCACCAATGTCCACATTGCGGCCTATGAAAACGGTAATCAATTTAACGTTAATCCTTTGCGCAATCGGGTGTTACTTTTGCACAAGAAGCAAATTGCTCGATTGAGTGGATTGGCGAAAGAACCCGGAGTAACCATTGTACCGTTGAAGGTTTATTTGAAGCGTGGCTTTGCCAAGGTTTTGATTGGTGTTGGCCATGGAAAAAAGCAATACGATAAGCGTCAATCGATTAAAAAGCGCGATCAGGAACGAGATTTAAATCGTCGTTTTAAAAATTAAGCATAACAGGTCTGTTCTTGTGGTATTTAAGAACAGACCTGTTTTCATTAATTGTGCTTTTGTTTTGGTTTTATCGAATTTTTTTAAAATATTTTATTTAAAAAAACAAGAAAAAGACATTTTCTTTTCTAATTGACCCAAAGACTATTTTTGTCTATACTAGGATTGTGAATTGAAAAAAATTCACTGCTGAAAGGAAGAAAATACGATGAGTATGATTATTATTTCAGCATTCTTTGCTTTGATAATCGGCTTGGCTGGTGGCTATTTTGTGAAACAGGTCTTAGATAAGATGCGTTTAAATAGCGCCAAGCAGATTGCAGCAAACATTTTAAAACAAGCAAATGATGAAGCAAAAAGTATCAAACGGGATGCAGAGGTTGACGCGAAGGACTTAGCCCAGAAGTACCGTCATGAAGTGGTTGAATCACTGTCAGGTCGGGAAAAAAAGGTTGAGGCCCAAGAGAGCCGTCTGCAGGACCGGACGGATACTTTGGACCAAAAAGACGCAACTTTGAACCAGCGAGATGCTTCGCTGATTCAAAAAGAGAACCAGGTACAAAGCCAATTAGCAGAAGCCACAAAAAAGGCTGATGCTGCGCAGGCTACTTTGACTGCACAAGAAGAGAAGTTGCAGGAAATTGCGGCATTGACTCGAGATCAGGCCAAGGATCAAATCCTAGCCGAAACGAGTGCCCAGTTAGATCGTGAACGGGCAGCTTTGATTCAAGAGTATGAAATTGATGCCAAAAGCGAAGGCGAAAAGCGGGCAAGGAACGTGGTAGTGGAAGCTATCCAACGTTCAGCCGCTGACACCGTTTCAGATGTCACGGTTTCCGTTGTGAACTTACCTGGTGAGGAGATGAAGGGTCGGATTATTGGTCGTGAAGGCCGCAACATTCGGACGCTTGAGGCATTGACTGGGATTGATTTGATTATCGATGATACACCAGAGTCAGTTGTCTTGTCAGGGTTTGACCCCCTGCGTCGCCAAATTGCTAAAAACGCCTTAGAGGCTTTGATTTCTGATGGACGGATTAACCCGGCTAAGATTGAAGAAGCTGTTGAAAAGGCGCGTCGCCAAATGGATGAAAATATTCGCCAAAAGGGTGAAGAAGCTGTCTTTGAATTAGGCTTGCGCGGCTTGCACCCAGACTTAATCAAGTTAATTGGTCGAATGAATTATCGGACATCATACGGACAAAATGTCTTGCAACACTCAATTGAAGTGGCAAAGATTACCGGTTTGATGGCTGCCGAATTTAAAATGGATGTTGCACAAGCAAAGCGTGCTGGTCTCTTACATGATATTGGTAAGGCTGTTGATGCGGAAGTTGAAGGTTCTCACGTAGAACTTGGCGTTCGCTTAGCTGAAAAGTATCAGGAAAAGCCAGTGGTTGTGAATGCCATTGCCGCCCACCACGGCGATACGGAGGCAATTTCACCACTAGCGGACTTGGTCGCAGCTGCGGATGCTATTTCTGCTGCTCGTCCAGGTGCTCGATCAGAATCGCTTGAGAATTACGTAAAGCGTCTGACTGACCTTGAAAATATTGCGGATGGTTATCAGGGTGTGAAATCAGCCTATGCTATCCAAGCTGGTCGGGAAGTTCGCGTGATTGTTGAACCTTCAAAGGTAACCGACATTCAAGCAACGGTTTTGGCCCATGATATTAAGGCTGAAGTCGAGGAACAACTTGAATATCCAGGCCACGTGAAGGTGACGGTTGTTCGAGAAACCAGAGCAATCGATTACGCGCGTTAACAAAAAGCCCCTTGGGGCTTTTTTAATTTGAGGGACTAAATTGAAGTCTAGGACTGCAATAATGTTTCAAGTCTGCTACAATAAGAGCAAATAACCAGTTCTTTATTGAAACGAGAGGAGAATCTCACTTTATGACTATTGGAGAACTTTCAATTTTAATTTTTGCCTTAGCATTTTTGCTTTTGGTTGTTTTTATCGGCATTTTCTTGTTGCGACTGACACGGTCTGTGACTATTTTAACGACCGATATCGATACCATCGCCCGCTCTTCCAACGAGGTCTTGGCGAACACAAACATGCTGTTGGATGATGTGAACGACAAGATGGCGACGCTGGATGTTACTGTCCAGGCTGCTGCTGATTTATCACAGACAGTTTCAGATTTGAATGGTTCGGTCCGCAAGGCATCCACTAATCTAGCGGGAATGGGGACAATCTCAAAGGCTGGCGCTACATTAGCATTGTCGAAGGTTTTCGGTCTCTTTTCTAAGAAAAATAAAAAATAACGGAGGAATGGCTATGTCAAAAGCAACAAATGGTATTTTTGCCGGTTTCTTGTTTGGCCTTGGTGTCACTGCGGCCTACAAGCTGATGCATGAAGAACAAAAGGATGAACTAAAAGAAAAGGTTCAGGCGAAGGCCGACCAGGCCAAGCAGGCTGCTAATCGCGTTCAAGACAATTTGGCTCCTTATGTTTCGAAAGCCAAGGAAACCTTGGCTGCTAAAAAGGCAGAACTGGCCAATCAAGTGGTTGATCAGGAAGATCAGGACCGCAATGATATTGAAATTAGTGAACACGACTTGTCCTTAAACGATGACAAGTAAAGAAAACCACTAGGCAGGTGATTCTGCTTAGTGGTTTTCTTGTCGATAAAAATTTGGGTTGGGACAGAATCACTTTGTGGTGTCGTTTTGGCCTAAGTGTGCAAAGGGGTCAAAACCGCTCACTAGCATAACCTACCCTCGGGCTAATTTTTCAGCCTTTTTGGTGTTGGCGAAGTGAACCTTGGCAAAGTGGTTCAAGTTTTTTCCTTCTTCGATGAGGCGGCTAGCAACGCGGTCTGCTTCCTTACCAGCGCCGATTGGTAGGTGAATACCGGCTTCTTGGCTCAGTTCGGCCATTGAAATCAGTTCGACGTAGCGGGCGAGAATAGAAGCTGCGGCGACGGCTAGGTGGTAACGCTCGCCCTTGGTGGTGAAGTAGACCTGGTTTTCCACAATTGGCTGCTGGTGGTTCTTTTTTAAATAGCGGAAGTAAGAGTTGGGGGCAACGAATTGGTCGATCAAGAAGCCATCCGGCTTTGCAGGACTGATTTTTCCAAGCACGGTTGCCAAGACGAAATTGTGCGACAGAGCCTTCATCGCCACCACGTTTTGGCCACTTTGCTGTAACTGGTTGTACTTATCCGGCATGAGGTTGACGACGTGATGGGGCAGGCGCTCGATGATTTGAGGGGCCATGGCCTTAATTTTTTCATCGGTCAGTGTCTTTGAATCAGCAATACCGAGGCTCTTGACCCAGGCGTTTTGGTCTTGTGGCACATAGACGGCCGCAGTTGTGAGCGGGCCAAAGTAGGCTCCGGCGCCAACCTCATCTGAACCAATGACGCTCCAATTTTGAAAGCCTGTAGGGAGATTTTGGCCAGGTTGATCCTGCTGGGGTCGTACCTTGACTCTTTTTTCACCCTTCTTGCTAAGGTCTAACTGCTGGTCGGCCCATCGGTTCGCCTCTAGGCTGGCATTTTTGCCTTGGAAGAGGACTTTACCAGAATGGTAAGCTGTGATGGTTGTCTGGTTTGTTTGGGCCTGAAAGAGCGCGCCGGCCGGCGCTGATTCTTTCATGTGACCTGCATAGTAGTCCTGACATTTTTTAATGCTTGCCTTTGACAAGGATAGTACGCTTTGCATTGAAGCCCGCTTTCTTCTTGGTAAATGGGGTAGTAACCACTTAATTATAGCAGTTTTAATGGTATAATTGACCGTATTAAGTATGTGAATTGAGCGCATTTGGTTGGGGGAGAGCCAGATAAAATCGCGACGAAATAGGAGCTTGAAAATGATTCTTTCATTGATTTTTGTTGTTATAATTTTCCTCATGGCCTTGTCCGGTTACCGGGAAGGCTTGGTCCACGTCTTGGCTCGTTTGGCTATTTTTGCTCTAGTTTTTTATATGGCCACGGTTTACTCCAAGCCACTCGCTGATCTCTTTTCCAACTGGGTTTCGGGCCAGTTCTCCCGTCCAGGTGTGCCGGAAGAGGTTTCACGTCAAGGAACTCAGTTCTTATCATCGGGCTTGGCCTTTATGGTCGTGATGGCCTTGGGTTCTTTTGTTGGCCACTATTTATTGCGCCCCATTCGCTTTATCCGCCGTTTGCCAATTTTAGGGGCACTCGACGGCCTACTGGGCGGCATCCTGTATTTGGGGATTGGCGTTGTTTTAAGCTTTGTGGTTTTGCAAGTCTTATCGGTTGTCCCCAACGCCTGGTTACAAATGCAGTTTAGCCAAAGCCCAATTTTAAATCAGTTTTTGAACACCACGCCGGTTTTGTCGAACCAGATTTATCAGTGGTGGCTTTAAGTAATAAGGAACAAATAGAATGAATAAAAAAGTCTTACAGACATTAGAATATGAAAAGGTCAAAGACCAGCTATACCCCTTTATTCAGACCGAACAGGGGCAAGTTCTAGTTGATCACCTACAACCGTCTTCTGATTTTGACCAAGTGTCAGCCTGGCTGCAAGAAACTAACGAGGCCGTCTTGATTGACCGAATCAAAGGTGGCATGCTGTTGCCGGCCTTGGTGGATATTAAAGATCAGATTCGTCGATTGGAAATCCAAGCAAGTCTTAATGGAACGGAAATTGTTAGTTTGGCCCAGGTGTTAACTGCTACCGCCGCCATTGCTCATTTCTTTGAAAATATTCAAGATGATGACCTGGCTGGTTCGGTTGACCGTCTGGCTGCTAAAGCGGCCGGCTTGGTGCTTTTGCCCGAATTAACGGCTCAAGTTGACAAGGCTATCGATGAGACGGGGCAAGTATTGGATAGTGCCTCATCGGCGCTGGCGAGCCTGAGGCGGCGAATGACGGGGCATGAGAATGCTATCCGACAGAAGCTGCAAGGGTACACTCGGGGGAAATCAGCCCAGTATCTCTCAGAACCGATTGTCACCAAGCGGTCTGACCGTTATGTTTTGCCGGTGAAGGCCGAATATCGGCACCAAATTCCGGGAGTCGTCCATGACCAAAGCCAAAGTGGTCAGACTTACTACATTGAGCCGCAGGTGGTGGTTGAATTAGCCAATGAATGGTCAGAATTA
Organism: Fructobacillus evanidus; assembly: GCF_963580165.1. Lineage (NCBI taxonomy): Bacteria > Bacillati > Bacillota > Bacilli > Lactobacillales > Lactobacillaceae > Fructobacillus > Fructobacillus evanidus. The sequence continues at coordinate 6,375 of NZ_CAUZLM010000005.1, read as the reverse complement.
AATGTTTTGGCTCGAGCTGAGGAAAATCGGATTTTAGCCGAACTCTCGGCTGAATTGGCCCTTCATAGTGAAGACTTGGTCACTAATGCTTTGATTTTGGGACAATTAGACTTTGCTAACGCTAAAGCACGGTTAGCAAAAAGCCAAAATGCTCAGGCACCCGCTTTGTCAACCAACCAGTCGGTTGTCTTAAACCAGGCCTGGCACCCGTTGATTGGTGAAAAGAAGGCCGTTAAAAACGATATTAGTCTTGGTGTTGATTACCAAACGTTGATTATTACCGGACCGAACACCGGTGGAAAAACCATTACCATCAAGACGTTGGGTCTCTTGCAGCTTTTGGCTCAATCGGGACTCTTTATTACCACCGGTCGCCCTTCGACGGTAGCGGTCTTTGACCAGATTTTTGCTGATATTGGGGATGAACAGTCGATTGAACAGAACTTATCCACGTTCTCCTCGCATATGGCCAACATTAAGCAAATTTTGCAACAGACCAATGATCAGTCCCTGGTCATCTTTGATGAATTGGGGGCTGGAACGGATCCCCAAGAAGGGGCCGCGTTGGCCATGGCGATTTTGGATCGAACCCGCTCTTTGCAGGCCAAAACCATTGCTACGACCCATTATCCAGAATTAAAGCTTTACGGTTATGACCGTCCAGAAACGGAAAATGCCTCCATGGTCTTTGACGTGGAGACGCTCAAACCGACTTACCAGCTCTTAATCGGTGTACCAGGACAGTCGAATGCCTTAGCCATCGCCAAGCGCTTAGGTTTTGACGATGAGTTGTTGGCGGACGCCCAATCATTGGTGAACCCAGAGGACCAAAATCTGAATAAGATGATTCAGGATTTGGTTGACCAGCGCCAGTTGGCCAAGGGTGAACGAGCTGATTTGGCAAAAAAGACCGCTCAAATTCAAAGTGAACAATCGCTTTTGGAAGAAAAGACGTTAAAACTGGAGCAAAATCAGGCTAAGGTCATGATGGATGCCAAGAAGGAAGCCAACCACTTGGTTGCGAAGACCAAAAAAGAGGCTGACCAGTTAATTGCGGCTATCCGCAAGGAACGCTTGGCCGGCGGTCAAAAGGCTGGCTTGTCCGAGCAGGATTTGCAAAAGCAAAAGCAGGCCATCTCTTCCTTGCATCAAAGTGACCACTTAGAGAAAAACAAGATTCTTCAGAAGGCTAAGAAGGCCAAGGTGCTTGCTCCTGGGGATGATGTGGTGGTTCAATCTTATAACCAGCAGGGAACTTTGGTGAAAAAGCATAAGAACGGTCAGTGGGAAGTCCAATTAGGTATCTTAAAGATGCTGGTTGACGAAGACGATCTGACGAAGACTGAGGCAACTGCTAAGGCCCAAAAGGAAAAGCAGAAGCAACACCGACAAAAGGTTGCTAAGACGGCCCACAGCGATTCAGCAACTGGCCGCGTCCAGGCAAAGCTTGACCTCCGTGGTGTTCGCTACGAGGCGGCTATCACTGATTTGGACCGGTACCTGGATACGGTGGTCTTGGCCAACCTATCTTCCGTGGAGATTATTCACGGAAAGGGAACCGGGGCATTGCGCAAGGGTGTGACTGATTTTCTGCGGTCCGACCGCCGAGTCAAGGACTTCCATTTTGCTTCCGCCAATGCTGGCGGGGATGGTGCCACAATCGTGACTTTGCGCTAAAGCCTGATTTGGTCAAGGTTAAAAAATCAGCCTTGCTGTAGTCCAATAAATCCCGTCCTTATTTATAAAAGGCGGGCTTAGTCCTGACGCTAGTAACGCATTTAATCCGCCACCAATTACCAGAAACAACGAGAAGGGAAGACAACATGTCTGATAAGTACCCAGCCGGAGAATTTTTATCCGCACTATTTTTATACGCACGCGATTTTAACTATAATCACTTGGTCTTTGAAGCCAACCGCTTTAAAGTATCCGTGAACTTAGTTCGTCGCTCCAATACCTATGGAAATGCGGAGCTCTTTTATGCCTCCGCGGACCCAAAGAGTTTTGCACCCGTGATGTCGGCCATTAACCAGGCCATCGAGGTAGCAGAGCTTGAAGGTGACTTGCAGGCTAAGGTGCAAACACCAAACTTAGAGCGTAAGGAACAGATTTTCCAATTTAAGCTGCGTGAGTTTGGTCATGGACGTTACCAACTCGATTTGTCAATTTAAAGTAGGAGGCCCATTGTGAAACAAGGAAAGTCCGCACAAATTAAAGCATTTAAGCACCAAAATACAAAGCACAAGTTTCGTGAAAGTAAGAAATTAGCGCCATTTGATTACAATGAATTTGCTGGTTTCTTGCGAGCACGGTTCTTTTTGACCAAGAATAATGCTTACCAACCAGCAGTCTTTGAGGCGGCTTCATTCTTCTTGGATGACTTGATTGCTACCATGGTGCAGCAAAATTTCTCTGCCTTTACGAGTGATGAACGGGTGATTGTTAACTTAAACGAGGCGATGCAAGCCACTTTGGTTCAATCAACGGATCGCGATTGGCGCTACTTTGTCTTACTGACGCCTGTTTTGTATGATATCCAAGCCTTTTTGGCTAAGGAAGGGCAGGTTTCACCACGTTATGGCGTGCAAACCACTAAGTTTGATCCAAACTTCTGGAAAATGATTATGCGTACAGTCATGGCAGTTAACTATTTCCGCTTCCAAGGCCAAGATGTTGCCAAGTTGATGAGTGAGTCATCAGCCATCGATGACTTGCAATTTAAATTCTTAAAGCAAAACGGGGACGCCGATGACTTCGACTTGGAAACGATTCAAGAAGTCTTCCGTGGCTTAACCGTTACCTTGCCTGATTTAAAAAATGCCGATGCAAAGCCTTTGACGCCTGCTCTAACGGCAGACCAACAGGAAGAAGAAATTGCCTTTGGGAAGCGAATGGTGGAAACCTTCCAAAAGACATCGACGGCCGGAGTGGTGTCAGACCAGGAAATGGCGCTTTTGCAAGCCTTACATCAGGGATTGGCTGAAAAGTTCCAGGCTGATCACCACCAATGGACGGCTAGCTTGATTGCCACCTTTGTCAAAGAAGACCTTTTTGACTATTGGCAGCCAGTTTTTGACTCATTGGATGGCTTAGGGGGCGAGATTACCCGCTATTTGCAATTCTTAGCAAGTAAGAAGGCCGTGACGGACTTTAAGAAGATGGAAGCTGGTTTAACTGGCGTCGACCATTATCTGGACGTTACTGCCTTAAACAAGCTCTTAGGACAGTTAACGGTTGCTGACGTTGAAGAACTTGTCAAAGAAAAGTAAAGATAAAAAAATGCCTGCTGGTCTTCAATGAAAACCAACAGGCATTTTTAGCAGAATTATGAAAATGAGATGTGGCGCAAGAGGTCTGGCATCAATTGATGAATTTGCTTCGTCTTTTGATCCTGAATCAACAATGCGCCGGCTGGCGTCTGAGATAAGACGCCATGGAAGTCCTGGATTTGTTCTTGGTCAAAGCCATAGTTCATTTGGACATCTACTGGTTCTTGAAGATTAATGGCCAACTCTAAACGAGTAATGAGTTCTTGGCTATTTTGCTGCTGCTTCAATGGGACGACAGCAAAGTGTTCGCGTAAGCGGGCAAAAACATGCTTGCCTTGCTTAATGATTTGATTGTAATAAGTCCGGCTATCAAGATTGACTTGCATGAGACCGCCTCCTCTTTCACTGTTGACTTTAGTATACGAACAAATGTTTGGTATTGCAAGTGTTTTTCATGGTTAAATTTTTATTAAGAACCAGTTTAAGGCTGATTTAAAGGCATTTTGGTCTTTGTTCCCCTCAGGCGAACAGACTTTCTAAAATGTCTCTAAGAAGGTTAGAATTAGGTCGACAAAGCTTTGGTCACTGGAGCCCATCATTGAATAATGAGAAAAATTCTGGTAAAATACAAACATTAAAGTAGATTTTGATGTTAAAGAGGAAGAGCATGACACAACGTGGTTTGTTAATCGTCCTTTCAGGCCCATCTGGTGTCGGAAAAGGAACAGTTCGTAAGGCAATCTTTGAAGATGACGGTGTTGATTTCCGTTACTCCATTTCAGCAACAACTCGTAAGCCACGAGTTGGTGAAGTGGACGGCCAGGATTACTTCTTTGTTTCCCGTGAGGAATTTGAGGAAAAGATTCAGGCAGGTGACATGTTGGAATATGCCGAATACGTCGGTAATTACTACGGAACGCCACGTTCTTTCATTGATGAAACTTTAGCTTCCGGTAAGGATGTTTTCTTGGAAATTGATGTCCAAGGGGCCTTGCAAGTGAAGACAAAAATGCCAGAAGGGGTTTATATTTTCTTGACCCCACCTGACATCAAAAATCTCCGTACTCGTTTAGAGGGTCGGGGAACTGATTCGCCTGAAGTCATCGACCAACGTGTTGAAGCAGCTAAGGACGAATTGAAGAAGATGATCAATTATAATTATGCCGTCGAGAATGATATCGTCGAGTTAGCCGTTGACCGAATTAAGGCAATTATTACTGCTGAACGTTTGAAGGTTAGCCGCGTATTTGATCAAATTGCGGACTAAAGGAGTAGCACATGTTATTGTATCCATCAGTAGATAAGTTGTTAGAGCGAGTTGATTCACGGTATAAGTTGATTGCCTTAGCTTCAAAGCGCGCCCGCGAATTGGATGCCGGGATGCCAGCAACGAAGGTTAAGTTTGATTCCAACAAATCAGTTGGGCAAGCTTTAGAAGAAATTGAGGCGGGGGATGTTGTCATTAACCCTGTTGTTCAGGACGAAGGGGAATAAGATGGCTGATTTTCCACAGTTAGATTTGGCGGCAAAAGAAGCACAAGCCACTTTGCAAACCAACTATGGTGATATTGACTTGATTTTCTTTGAAGATGAAGCACCGAAGGCAGTCGAAAACTTTTTGACACACGCCAAGGAAGGTTACTACGATGGCGTTATCTTTCATCGAGTGATTCCTGATTTTATGATTCAAGGGGGAGACCCTGAAGGATCTGGTCGCGGTGGTGAAAGTATCTGGGGTAAGCCTTTTGAGGACGAATTCTCGGATGATTTGTTTAACCTCCGTGGTGCCTTGTCAATGGCTAATGCTGGACCAAAAACGAATGGATCACAGTTTTTCATTGTTCAGGCGAGTCATTTTCCTAAGCAAATGAAGGCAGCCCTTAAGGGATTGCCAGAAGAAATTCAAACTGCCTACCAAGAAAATGGGGGAACCCCATGGTTGGATGGCAAGCACACTGTCTTTGGTCAAGTTGTGGCTGGGATGGATGTTGTCGATAAGATTGCTAAGGCAAAAGCAGACTATGCTGACCGCCCAATCGATGATATTATCATTGAAAAAGTCGTCCTTCACTAAAAGTGTTGGGCGCTTTTTGCTATAATGAGGACAGTAGGAGAAAAAAGATGCCTTATAAAATTGGACAGCTGGTGACAGGAACAGTCACTGGTATTCAGCCCTATGGTGGCTTTATTAAATTAGACGAGCAAACCCAAGGTTTGGTTCATATTTCGGAGTTCAAATCAGGAATTGTCAAGGATTTGAATGGCGAATTGAAAGTTGGTGACCAGGTACAAGTGATTGTGCTCGATATTGACCAGTACACTGGTAAGATTTCACTTTCTCTTCGTCAGGTAGGCATCATGCCACTCAAGGACACGCCGATTATTAAGAACAACAGCGTGAAACGACATTTCTGGACGAATTATCACTTGGACTATGGTTTTGAACCAATTGCGTTAGCCTTGCCAGGTTGGATTGAGGAAGCAAAGGAAAGAATTAGCTGAGGAGTACTATATGACAATGGTAGCAGCGACGGTTATTGCATATGACCACGATATTCCCTATTTTTTAGTACATCAAAAGGACTCTGGTGATCATTTTTGGGCAGTGAAAGTTCACCATCATGAAGAAAAAACCTCTTTGGGGACAATTCTGTCTGCTTTTCAAAAGATTGGTGTGACTAATTTTGATGATTGGCGCTTAGGTGAATTGGCCACTGCAGTTGAAGATGAGGGGCATGCTGAGTCGCTATACTCCTTTCATGTGACTGATTACCACGCGTTACAGAAACAGTTACCGAAGGAATTAGTCTTTAAGAGCGGGGATGATATTCGTGGATTACTAACAACAATTCAGCCATCAACTTTTACGTCCTTTGATGCAAGTTAATATTGATTGATGATTTAATGGCTAATAGAAATAATATTCGGATTTTATCTGATAATAAAAGGGCGGGAGAAAGTATCTTTCGCCCTTTTAGAATCTCTTTAAAAAACATTGAAAAACTATTGACGAGTAGGAGGGTAGGCGCTATACTAGTTATTGTTCGTTACGAAGCAAACGTGCTTCTAGCGAGGCGCTGGTTATCTTTGGTAGCCGGCAGTTGAT